>JBDKHH010000001.1:0-3257 GCA_039797785.1 Bacteroidota bacterium
AAGTCCTTCAATGATGGAAATTTCACCTTTCCCAACGATTGAATCTTTTTCTAGGGAAAGAATCCAACTGTTTTTAATGTTCATCACGCCACGACTTGTGCCTGCTGGGCGTTTGAAGGAGAGCGGGAAATGGGTGAAGTTTGCTTTCATTTTAGGAAATAAAATTATTTCATTAATTACAACATTACAACATTACAACATTACAACATTACAACATTACAACATTACAACATTACAACATTACAACATTACAACATTACAACTTTGCAAATTAACAATGTTGCTAATAACTCCCGAAAACAGTGGCTTACAACCGAGTATTTACCCAATCATCAACCCAACCGAAGTCAAAATCGCAACAGCAAAAGTTGATAAAGCTACTTTTTTCAATTCAGGATCAAATTCTTTAGGATCTTTTGTTGCCATTACTTTTCGAACATGCAACAACAACAACACAAATGGAACCAATCCGATAAATGCCATTGGGTGATTTTGTTGTGTAATAAAAACGATATGACAAACCAACGCGCCAAGTACTAATAAGGTATGATACATTTTCGCCAAATTCGCACCCATCATCACAACCAACGTTCGCTTGTTCGATTTTTCGTCATTGGCTCTGTCACGCATATTGTTCAAGTTCAATACAGCCGCACTCAGTAATCCAATACTAGAAGCAGGTAATAGCAAATTCCAATCGATCGTTTTTGAAAACAAAGGATAAACACCCATCACGCTTACAATTCCAAAGAACAAAAACACCATGATGTCGCCGAAGCCATTGTAACCGTAAGCCTTTTTACCAACTGTATAAGTGATTGCAGCCAAAACACACGCAATTGCTAGTCCAACATAAAACCACACAATTCCTTGAGCTAAATCCTTTGTTCCAACAAAAATTAAACTTCCTGCTAAGACAAAACTTAAGATCGCAGTTCCAATCACGGCATTTCTCATTTCTATTTTAGAAATAACTCCCGATTGAACAGAGCGCATCGGTCCAATTCGCTCCGCATTATCCGTTCCTTTCAACGAATCACCTAAATCATTCGCTAAATTGGACAGAATTTGAAATGTAATTGTGGTGAACATTGCAAGGGCAAAAATGATCCAATCCCAATGACCGTTGAATTTTGCAATAAACGATCCCAGAATAATTCCGGATAAAGAAAGAGGTAAGGTGCGCAAACGCAATGCTTTTACCCAAGCTTGTGATTTTGTCATAACACAAATGTACTTTAAGAAATTAGAAAAACCATTGTTCTATGTTAACAAAGATATTTTTAAAAAGTTCTGCATACATAATAAAAATAATGTAAATTCGAAGAATGGAACACGAAGTAAAGAAACCAGTTTTATGCGAAATGTTGGGAATTGATTTTCCAATTATTATGGCGCCAATGTTTTTGGTATCCAATGAAAAGATGGTAATTGAAGCTATTAAAGCGGGAATTACAGGAGCCATTCCAGCATTGAATTATAGAAATACGGACGAACTTAGAAAAGCGATTCAATTCATCAAATCAGAGGTGAAAGGACCATTTGGAATTAATTTAATCGTCAATAAATCGAATTTCTTATACAAAGAGCAACTACAAGTTTGTTGCGAAGAAAAAATTGATTTCATCATAACCTCACTTGGTTCACCTGAGGAAACCATTCGCGAAGCACACAAGGCAGGAGTAAAAGTGTTTTGTGATGTTACGGATGTCAATTATGCAAAGAAGGTTGAAAGTTTGGGAGCAGATGCTGTAATTGCTGTGAATAAAGAAGCGGGTGGTCATGCAGGAAATATTCCTTTTTCTGAACTTATTCCGCAATTGGTGAAATCGGTAAAAATTCCGGTAATATCCGCTGGAGGAGTTGGAACAGGACAACAAATCAAACAAATGGTGAATTTAGGAGCAGAAGGACTTTCGATGGGAAGTATTTTTATTGCCTCTACTGAAGCTGGTGTTTCTCAAGAATACAAACAAGCCTGTGTCGATTTTGGCGCAAAAGATATTGTAATGACGACCAAATTGTCAGGGACGCCATGTTCTGTTATCAATACGCCGTACGTTCAGAAAATCGGAACGAAACAAAATTGGTTAGAACGCTTATTAAATAAGAACAAACGTTTGAAGAAATGGGTCAAAGCACTTGTGTTTTTTAAAGGAATGAAGAGTTTACAAAAAGCAGCTTTCAGTTCTACTTATAAAACGGTTTGGTGTGCCGGTCCATCGATTGAATATGTAAATGCAATTCGACCGATTCAAGATATTGTTCAACAATTAAAAGATGAATACAATGCCAGCTAAAGAAATCTCCTTGAGAAAAATGCGTTGGATGTTGTTTTTGCTCGGATTGGTGAAAATACCAATTGTCGGTTTTGTGCGTCCTCGATTAATTTCAATAGATGATGAAACAGTGCGTGTTAAAATCAAATTGCGCCGACGAACAAAAAATCACTTGAAATCGATGTACTTTGGAGCATTGGCTGTTGGCGCTGATGTTGCTGGCGGAATTCATGCATTTTACTTCGCTGAAAAAGCAGGTTCGAAAGTTTCATTCGCATTTAAAGGAATGAAAGCCGATTTTATTAAACGTGCAGAAAGTGATATTCTTTTCGAAAGTAACGAAGGATTATTGGTGAAACAGGCGATTGAACTTAGTAAATCATCAGGTGAACGAGTGAATCAAACCATTCAAGTGAAAGCGATAGATCAAAACCAAGAAGTTGTGGCAACCTTTGAAATGATCGTTTCTGTTAAGTGTAAATAAATAGGAATTCAACAAATCAAGCGTTAAGGGCTTAATTTATCAGTTCTAAAAGTTAACTTTGGCCCAAATTAGTAATTATGCGTTTGATATCTGCTTTAGAATTGCACGATGCAATGAAAAAAGGAAACGAATTTGAAATCATCGATATTCGTGAGCCTTATGAATATGATTTAGCGAATATTTGTTCGAAACATATCCCAATGGGTGAGATTAATCAGCGAATTGATGAACTTCCAAAAGACAAGAATATTGTTGTGATGTGTCGTTCAGGAAAACGTGCAGAAGCAGTTGCTAATTTATTAATGACAGATTATTCTCTATCCAACGTTTATATTTTGGATGGCGGAATTTTAGCTTGGAAAGAAAACATTGACAATACACTTGATTTAGACTAAAATGGTAGAATTATTCAAACATTTGTTTCATTTAGATTTTGAATGGATTGTAAGTAATTACAGTGATTCAATTTACGTTGTATTGTTCTTGGTGATTTT
>JBDKHH010000002.1:0-11269 GCA_039797785.1 Bacteroidota bacterium
TGAAAAACTCCTGCAATTTGTTTCGCTAATTCACGCGTTGGAACCATTACTAAGCAACGAACACCTTTGTATCCTTTGCGATTGCGTGATTCTAGTTTGTCAACTACTGGAATTGCAAATGCAGCCGTTTTTCCTGTTCCCGTTTGAGCAACAGCCATCACATCTTCTCCTTCAAGAATGTGCTTAATGGCTTTGAATTGGATATCAGTAGGTTTGTTGAAACCCATTACTTCCAATTGTTGTTTGATCAACGGAGAAATTTTATAATCGCTAAACTTCATACCTTAAATGTAAAAAAATAGGGCGGAATATTTTCCGCCCTACAAACTTATTTCGTGCGGAATATATCCGCAGCGTGCTTATGCTTCTGCTTCCTCAGTTGGTACCAAGATACGTCCACAGTGCTCACACACTAAAACTTTCTTTTTAGATTGGATATCTAATTGACGTTGAGGTGGAATTTTGTTAAAACATCCTCCACAAGAATCACGGTCAACTGGAACTACAGCTAAACCATTTTTCGCGTTTTCTCTCAAACGATTGTAAGCAAATACCAAACGATCGTCAATTTTAGATTTCGCATCATCTGACTTTTTCAACAAAGCATCTTCGTCTTTTTGTGTTTCAGAAACGATTTCATCCAACTCAGCTTGTTTCGTTTTCAAATCACCTTTACGGAATTCGAAACGCTCTTTCGCTTCGTCTAAAATTTCTTTTTTGTTCGCAACTTTAATCTTCGCTTCTTTACTCTTTTTATCGTGTAATTTGATCTCCAATTCTTGGAACTCAATTTCTTTCGATAAAGATTCGTATTCACGATTGTTACGTACGTTATTTTGTTGCTCTTTGTATTTTGCGATCGCAGTTTCTGCATCTTTCGTTGCATTCTTACGCTCTAAAACTTCAGTTTCAAGCTCTTTAATCTCATCTTGAATTTTGTTGATACGAGTATCTAAGCCTTCCAACTCATCCTCTAAATCTTGAACCTCAAGAGGTAACTCACCACGAATGGTGCGAATTCTATCGATTTCAGAATCAATCTTTTGTAATTCATAAAGGGCGTCTAATTTGTCCGCCACAGATATTTCTTTTTTAACCGCAGTTGCTGCCATGTGCTAAAAATAATTTATAGGATTCGTATTAATTCCCGTTAAATGAACGGCAAAGGTAGTAAATTTTTTCTTCAAAATGTCAGCAATTAAATTTGATGTGAATTGTTCGCTTTCATAATGACCAATATCGGCAATCAAAATCTGATTTTCCGCATCGAAAAACTCATGATATTTGAAATCTCCCGTTATGTAAACATCCGCTTTTTGGCGCATTGCAGTCGAAAGAAGAAAACTTCCCGATCCTCCACAAAATGCAACCGTTTTTATTTTTTTGTTCAATAAATTTGTGTGACGAATCGCCCCGCAATGAAAGGTTGTTTTTAAGTGCTTCAAAAAGCTAATTTCATCCATTTCACTTTCCAACTCACCAATCATTCCGCTTCCTTCCGATTGATTTTCATTCAACAATGGAATTAAATCATACGCAACCTCTTCATAGGAATGCGCTTGTTTCACTGCTGAAAGAACAGAATTAATCAAATGGGTGCTCACAAGAAATTCCAATTTCAGTTCTTCAACTTGGCTTCTAATTCCATTTTCTCCATTAAACGGAGTTGCATTTTCATTTGGCTTAAACGTCCCCGTTCCTTTCGTTTCAAAATGACATTCGGAATAATTTCCAATTGCCCCTGCTCCTGCTTGAAAAGCTGCTTCACGAACTTGTTCCAAACACGATTGGGGTGTGAAAACAACCAATTTCGCCAGTACATTACTTTTTGCTTGAAGCACGCGAAGATTTTTCAATCCAATTCGCTGTCCAATTTCATAATTCACTCCTTTCGAATAATTATCCAAATTGGTATGAATTGCATACAAAGCAATGTCATTTTTGATACATGCCAAAATTGTCCGTTCAATGTAATTTGCTCCCGTCAATGATTTCAATCCTTTGAAAATAACAGGATGATGCGCAATAATCATATTACACCCTTTTGCAACAGCATCTGCTACTACATCTTCCGTGCAATCTAAACTAATTAAGGCGGCTGTTACTTCCGCATTGCGATCACCAACGAGTAATCCGCAATTATCATATGATTCCTGACTCGAACGCGGCGCTAATGACTCTAAATAATTTGTGATTTCTGAAACCTTCATCTTATAAATGTCTTACCAAACCAAACGTTACACCATACGATCTTCCTTTGTGAATGTATGCGTCTTGATTCATATAGCTTGAATTTAATTGAATACGCGCTTCTGGAGAAACTAGCAATGACCAACCATTGTTGAAGTTCATCATCATTCCAATATTCACAACTCCACTAATCACAAAAGGATTGTAACCGCTTTTTAATTTTATTGTTTCCGACTCTTCTGTATTATCTGAGCGTGTCCACTGACGTTCTTGTTTGTACCCCACAAACATTTGTGGAATCAATCCGACACCTGCGTAAAATTTAAAATCTTTTCCAATTGTATAATTGATTCGTAAAGGCATTGAAATGTAACTGTAAGTCGTTTGATAAGAATAGGTTGTATCTGTTCCAATAAACGAATATGATTCGCCATTTCTCAAAAACGAAATACCACCGTCCCACATCAAATGTTCTGATAAATTATTTTGAAAACCGAGTCCAAAAGACCAAGTATTCAAATTCTTTTCATTGGCTCTCTCTCCTAAGCTATCACCAAATAAATCGCCGTTTTCTTTTAAAACTCTCGTTGATAACGACCAATTTGTCACAAAATAAAGTGACGTTCCACTCGGCTCTTTTTTTAGTTTTGTTGAATCAGAATCTACCTTCTTCTCTTTTCTTTTTGTAGTCGATTTGCCATCATTTGTTGGCTCACCTATTAAAATTTGTGAAAATGAGACAGTTTTTAAAAACAAAACCGCTAACAATAGAATAAATCCCTTCATATTTTCGTTAAATTTACCATTCGAAAAGTCGAATAAAGCAAATATCGTAAAATTAGAAGACCCAAAATACATGAAACCAAAAGAAAAAAAGAAAAAAAGCCTTTTAAGACGAATCATTAAATGGACTTCCATCAGTATTCTTGCGTTGATTATCATCATCATAACGATTCCAATCGTTTTCAAAGACGAGATTAAGGAAATGGTGATTGATGAAGTGAATACAACATTAAACGCCAAGCTTTCGATGGGAGAATTTGATTTAACCTTCTTGAGTACGTTTCCTAACATGACGATTCAATTGAATGATACGAAACTTGAAGGGATTGGAAAATTCAAAGGTGTTGAATTGGCAAACATCAAACAATTCACTGCTCATGTAGGATTGTGGAGTGTGATTTCGGGTGATCAAGTTGAAATTGATGAAATTCATTTAGAAGAACCAACATTTGACGTTCGAATTTTAAGCGATGGTACGGCAAATTACGATATCGTTAAACCGGATTCAGTTAAAACGCCTCAACAAAAAGAAGAGCCTTCGAATTTCAAGTTATCATTGAAAGAATATAGTATTACAAAAGCGAATGTGAAATACGATGATCAATCATCAGACATGTTTTTGGAAATTAAAAACTTGAATCATACAGGAACTGGAGATTTAACTGCCGATGTTATTGATTTTGAAACGACAACAAACATGGATCAAATGACATTTGACATGGACGGAGTTTCTTATTTAACAGAAGTTAAAACAGATGTTATCGCGAATATCTTAATGGAATTCACTGAAAAAACATCCAAATTTACTTTGCGAGAAAATGAATTCAAATTGAATGCACTAACATTTAAAGTAGATGGTTTTTACGAAATGTTAGAAGGTCATGACAATATGGATTTGAAGTTGAATGCATCTAAAGCAACGTTCAAAGACTTCTTATCGCTTATTCCTGCATTTTATCAGTCGGGTTACGAAAGCATGGTAACAAAAGGAAATTTAGAATTAGGCGGACAAGTAAAAGGACAAATGGATGATAAAAACATGCCGGGATGGGATTTTTTCTTGAATGTTGACAATGCTTCTATTTCCTATCCAGATCTTCCAGGAAAAATCAATAACATAATCGTAAAAGCTGGTTCCAAATTTAAAGGTGGTTCAAACACAGATTTAATGACAATTGACGTGGATAAATTCCATGCTGATTTCGCGGGAAACACAATTGATGCAAACTTAAAAATGCGCAATCCAGAAACAGATCCATTATTGATTTCAAAAATCAAAGCAAACGTCAATTTGGCAACCTTGAAAAAAGTAATGCCAATGGCTGAAGGCGAATCATACAATGGAAAACTAAAAGCGGATGTTAGTTTAAATGGACGAATGAGTGCGCTTGATAGAGGTGACTACGAAGCGTTTAAAGCCGCTGGAACAGTCGAAATAATGGACATGGTTTATGCAACAAAAGACTTAAATGACAAAGTGGAAATTGCAGATTTACTCTTGCGCTTTTCACCGAAGAATCTGTCTTTGGAAAAACTAATTGCCACTACTGGAAAATCTGACTTTGCAATGACTGGTTCAATTGACAATTACATGGGCTACATATTCCGTGAAGAATTATTGAAAGGTAACTTCAACTTTACATCATCCAATTTAGATTTAGATCAATTGATGAACTTAGTTCCGGCATCGGAAACAGCAGCAGTCGAAAGCACGGAACCTGCACCAACAAGTTCAGAACCAACGTTGATTCCAGACAATATCGACTTCATTTTAAATACCAACATTGCTAATCTTCGTTACAATGGCATGAACATTAAAAATGTAAAAGGTGCTGTAAAAATGAAAGATGAAGTGGCTTCGTTGGACAATTTAACAATGAATACAATGGGTGGAACTGTTGGCTTAAAAGGTTCATACGATACGAAAGATCATGCTAAACCAAAAATTGATTTCGCTTATGATTTAGATCAAATTGACATTCATGAATTGGCTACGAATTTTGTTACAGTAGGTAAATTGGCTCCAATTGCAAAATATGCGCAAGGAAAAATATCTACGAATTTGGAAATGAAATCTTTCTTAACAGCGAATTTGGAACCTATTTATTCAAGTTTAACTGGACTTGGTGATTTCTCAACAAACAGTCTTACGATTACAGGATTCAAACCACTTGAAAAAATGGCAGAATCGTTGAACATGAAAAAATTGTCGAATCAAACAGTAAAGGATGTTAAGGCTAAATTCTCCTTTGCCGATGGAAAAGTGACTGTGAAACCGTTCAATGTGAATTTAGGCAAAATCAAAACTACGATTGGTGGAACAACTTCCTTCGAGCAAGCGATTGATTACGATATTAAAATGATGGTTCCAAAAGAGGAAATTCCACCGGCTATGATCAAAACTGCTGAGCAGGCAATTGCTAAAGTGAACTCTCTTTCTCCTAAATTAAATATTAATGCGATTCCAGATGTCATCCCTGTAAAAGTTGGAATGGGTGGAACAGTCATGAATCCAAAAATCACCAATAATTTCAAAGAGTCATTATTGGCTGCAACTGGGAATTTAAAAGATAATTTAATCAACAATGTAAAAGATGCAGTTACTGATACAGTAAAAGCGATTGTCGATCAAAAAGTCAATGAAATTAAAGAAGATTTAACAGCGAAAAAGAATGAGATCATGGCTGACGCTCAAAAACAAGCTGACAAAATCAAAGCAGACGCGATTAAAGCAAATGCAAAATCGAAAGCTGAAGCAGATAAAGCATACCAACAATTGATAGCAGAAGCAGGTTCTAATCCTGTCAAGAAAAAAGCTGCCGAACTTGCGGGTAAAAAAGCAAAAGACGAAGCATACAAAAAAGCGGATCAAGCACAAGATGAAGCGTTTAAAAAGGCCGACAACATTATGGCAAATGCAAAACAGAAAGCGGACAATTTGAAATAAATGATTCATCCATTTCATGATCTATGACACAAGTCATTTTTCTGTGAAATGAAGTCATTAAATTTGTAAAAAATAGAGAAATGAAAACACTTAAAATCGCTACATTATCCATTTGTTTCATGCTAATAGCGGCAATGACGACAAAAGCTACAGCACAATCAAAATTTGATGCTTGGCCTCAATTAAAAGAATTTCACAAGGTGATGTCACAAACATTCCACCCAGTTGAAGAAGGAAACTACGAACCAATTAAAACACGCGTAGGTGAAATGGTTGAAAAAGCAAACGCTTTGGTTTCAAATCCAATTCCAGCTGAATTTAACAACAAGAAAGTGAAAAAAGCATGTACTAAATTGGCTAAAGACAGTAAAAAATTACAAGCTCAAATCACAGCTGGTGCAACAGATGAAGAAATCAAAACTTCATTGACTGCATTACACGATGTTTTTCACACAATAGTTGGATTGTGTTCTGATGAAGACAAACATTGATAATTCATTAAAAAACAAAAAAGCTCAGCAATAGTTTGCTGAGCTTTTTTGTTTGAACTATCTCGCCAATTCAATTTGTCTTCGTCATGCTTTCAGGAACGCAAATAATAAAATCTGCTTTACCTAAATTCTCTTCATCTAACTTGCCTATTCTCTCCTGAGTAACCGTTGAAATCGTTAAAATTGAAGCCTCTGGCTGAGCTTGTTGAATGTACCAAACAATTCCTTGATAGAAGTCTGAATGATATGAGCCATTCACATGATACACAACATTGTTTTCCTTCTTATTCTTTAGAATGAAATAGGACATCGTTGCATCCTTAAAAGCTTGGGCTTCCATTAAATGACTTCCAACCATGTGTTGTTCCATATCTTTCAATGCCGAATATTGACTTAGAGATGTGTCTATCTTGAAGTCTAAAGGAGCCATATACATTTTCTCAACACTACTCAAAGTATCTAAGGCTGGACGTCCATATTTAAATAAAATATTCGCATCACGTCTTGGAACATTTGACGCTAAACAAAACAGTTTGTTCTCTTTTGCAAATTGAATTAAAGGCTTGTAATCCGTTTTGTAATTTGGCCACAAACGACATGAATCTTGAAAATTTTTATCTGAGATTACACCAGAAACATAATCATTCAAAAGCAACTGTTGATCTTGTTCAAACATTTCAAATGCCACTTGAAGATTCGCACCATAAAGTGCATTCAACTCTTTTAACAACTCCAATTCCAACCAATGTGAAATTGGATTATCGTGATGTTCTCCAAAGAAAACATATTCCTTTTCCGATAAAGCTTTTTGCAATTTTTTATAACTTACTTTTTTCCCTTTTGAATTGTAAATCACAAACGCCCCATCACTTTGAGCAGTAGTAGTAAACACCAAAAAAGTTAAAAGCAGAAATGAAAACACGTGTTTCATAACCTTGAATTTTTGTTAATGTAACGTGCAATGTACAAACTTAAGCGGAATATTGCTTAATTTTGAATCATTCTATGAGACAAAATTCGACCGTTTTATCTAGTTTAAAGTTGTTATTAGTGCGATTATCAATCGTCTTTGCAATGATGACGATTGCGCGCATCCTTTTCTACTTATTCAATTTAGACAGCTTTAGCAGTGTTGGATTTTTTGACTTTATTGTCGCAGCCTGGTTTGATTGCATAACGATATCACTGTACTTTTCACCGTTTATTCTAATATCCTTAATTCCTTTAAACCAAAACGCTGATCGATTTAAGGAACTCTTTTTAAAATTCTATTTCCACCTTGTCAATACCTTAATGGTTGCGATGAACTTAATGGACATCGAATATTTTAAATACACCAGTAAACGTAGTACGTTTGATCTTTTTGCCATACTTGGCGCTGGAAGTGATTTTGCTCAATTAGCGACAACTTTCATAAAAGATTTTTGGATATTGATAATCTTTTTGATTCTATTCCTTGTCCTTTCAGAGTGGTTATATCGAAAGACAAAACGCTTTAAATCTACGGCTACTTTTTCGCTAAAAGCGATCGCATTCAATTTCCTTTTGATTGTTCCACTCTTCGTGATTGTTGCACGTGGTGGTTTTCAATTGAAACCAATTGGAATTATGGAAGCATCGCAATATGCAAATCCAGAGAATTCTGCATTTGTTTTGAACACTCCATTTACCATGCTTAAATCCTATGGAAAAGAGCGCTTGGAAATAAAACATTACTACACAGAAAAGGAAGAAAAAGCTATTTTCAATCCTATTCAAGTAAGTCAGCCGCAGAACATCCTTCCTGATGGTACAAATGTGGTAATCATTATGCTTGAAAGTTTTGGAAATGAATATGTTGGCGCGTTTAATCACGGAGTTAGTTACACACCATTTTTTGATTCCTTAATTGGACAATCATTGACATTTGAACATGGTTTCGCAAACGGAAAAAAATCAATTGAAGCTGTTCCGGCAATTATTGCATCGATTCCGAGCTTAATGGACAATCCCTACATTTCTTCGCCATACGGAAATAACAAAATCGAATCATTGGCAACCATCTTGAAAAAGCACGGTTATGAAACAGGATTTTACCATGGCGCAACAAATGGCTCAATGCGTTTTGATGGATTTGCTGCACAAGCGGGATTTGATCATTACTTTGGTCGTTACGAATACAACAATGACGCTCATTTCGACAAAACATGGGGAATTTTGGATGAATATTTCAATCCTTGGACAGCCAAAAAATTAAGCGAATTAAAACAACCATTTTTTGGAACATTGTTCACCCTTTCTTCGCATCATCCTTATTATGTTCCGCCGCACATGCGAAATAAAGTCAAAAAAGGTCCTCACCCAATTTGTGCCTCAATCAATTATGGTGATTACGCTTTGAGACGTTTTTTCGAGGAAGCGCGCAAACAGCCTTGGTATAACAATACCGTTTTCGTTCTTGTAGCAGATCACACGCCTGCATCTGAGGATAAGATTTACAGTCAACGAAGATTCATGTATCAAATACCGATTGTATTTTACCATCCAGGTAAAAAAATTGTTGCTAAGCGCGATCCTGAAATCTTTCAACAAATGGATATTATGCCAACTATTTTGGATCTTTTAAACATCAAAACGAAATTTTATTCTTACGGAAAATCTTACTATCAAAAATCTGAAAGAGAAGCACTTACATATATTGAAGGATCTTATTACTACTTCAAAAACCACCACATGTACACTTTTTCGAATGAAAAGGCACGAAATTTGCTTGATTTCACCATTCGAAAAGAGCACACGAATGACTCACTTTCGTACTATAAAGTAGAAAGTAAAGCGGTGGAAAGACGTTTAAAAGCGATTATTCAGCGCTACAATCGTGACTTGATTCATAACAAAACTGTAGTTGAATGAAACAAAAGATCCGATTTATTATCAACCCAATTTCCGGAGTCGGAAAGAAAGGTGATTTGCCTCAGATCATTGAGGAGCATTTAGACCATAGTAAGTTCGAATACGACATCGCAATTACTGAATATAAAAAGCATGCCAAAAAAATTGCCTACGAAGCTTCTTTGGAAGGAATTGATATTGTATGTGCAGTTGGAGGTGACGGAAGTGTTCACGAAGTTGGAACTTCACTTATTGGCACACAAACAAAATTGGCGATTATACCATGTGGTTCTGGAAACGGATTAGCACGACATTTAGATATTCCTATGAATATTGCGAAAGCAATTGAATGTATCAATGAAGATGATACAATTCGTATGGACACAGTATTGGTGAATGACAAACCTTTTCTTGGTATTGGTGGTTACGGATTTGATGCCATTATTGCAAAAAAATTCGACGATTATCACAAACGAGGATTTTGGAGTTACGTAAAATTGGTTATGAAGGAATTCATGCGCTACAATCCGATCAATGTTTCTGTTGATTTGAACGGCGAAATTAAAAGTATGCCTGTTGTTCTTTGTACAATTGCCAATGCTTCTGAATTTGGAAATGGATTTGTTGTGTCACCAACTTCTGACGTAACCGATGGCAAAATTGAATTATGTATCTTAAAACCATTTTCAATTTGGTCGGCACCGGCAGTTGTTTATAGATTTTTTAAACGTACTTCTCATAAATCAAAATTTTCTGAAGTCATTTCATTTCAGAAAGCGCGAATTCAATTATCACAAAATATTGCACATTATGATGGAGAACCATTTGATGTGAGAAGTGAGTTGAACATTCAAGTTGTACCAAAAAGTTTAAACATTTTAATTGGTAAAAAATAAGATGGATTATACAGATTTAGATATTTCTGAAATTATTCAGAAACTCGACACATTAAACGCTGATAGCAAACCGCTATGGGGTGAAATGTCTGCACAACGAATGGTAGAACATTTAACGGACACCGTTAAAATTGCTTCTGGGAAAGTAAAATTCCCTTTGGTTGTTCCTGAAGACAAAATCGAAAAAATGATCAGTTTTCTTGATTCTGACAAACC
This sequence comes from Bacteroidota bacterium, assembly GCA_039797785.1. Classification (GTDB taxonomy): domain Bacteria; phylum Bacteroidota; class Bacteroidia; order Flavobacteriales_D; family Crocinitomicaceae; genus M0103. The sequence continues at coordinate 10,395 of JBDKHH010000002.1, forward strand.
AATGGCTCGAAACATTGAAGTTTCATTTGCTAAAAAGTCAGAAGATTTAAGAAATGAAGAAATAGAATTAGCAATTGATGAGTTCTTACTAGAATGGATTGATTTCGAAGAACATTATTCAGAAGATCCAAACAGAACTGAACTTCATCCGTACTACGGACAATTGAATTATGAACAATGGTGTAAATTGAATGCAAAACATTTAAAACATCATTTTGAACAATTTGGAATTGATGCATAAAAAAAGAGGCTTTCGCCTCTTTTTTGTTTTAGTTTGACACCTTATATACGCGTGATTCGATTCTTACCGGTTTTAACTTAGATTGTTGCAAATCAGTTTGTACTTTTCTAGGTTTAACCTGTTTTGCAGGTTGATTATTTCGTTTTTTAACCTCCTTATTGATTTCTGGTTTACATTTAACAGGTTTAACTTCTTGAGCATAACTAGATGACGCTGCAAACGCTAAGGCAAACATCAAAAATAGATTTTTAACAGCTTTCATATCTTTTATTTTTTGGTTATTTTGCAGTATTCAAATAATATGCCACAATACTATTTATGCTATTAACATACTCATTTTCAATTGGATTAATCTTAGGTATTCTCAATTACATTTATTTCAGAAAACAAGGTTACACATCAATCACTATTCTGATTTTAGGGATTTTTGCTTTCTCAACCATTTCTTTCATGTTCCTTAAATTTTTTGTTTAATCTTTTGCTAACTTCGTAAACAAGAAATGAAGCCATTGCAATTGCATATCATTGGGTTGACCAAGACGTTTAGAGATCTAGGAAAAGGGAAATATTTGATTTATTTTATTCCAGGAATTATCGTCGCGATTTTATTTTGGCAAGTTTTTATTGTTCTTGG
>JBDKHH010000003.1:0-3519 GCA_039797785.1 Bacteroidota bacterium
ACTTCCAATTTTAAACAATTCTTTAAACGAAGGCCAGTTGATGGAGAAGTGCGAGAACAATTGCAATTCTTTTCGTTCTTTCGAGAAAATGAGGAAGATGATTAAAAACGTCATTCCACAAGCGTCAGCAATGGTATTCGCAATGGCAGCACCTTCAAGTCCCATGGCGGGTAGACCCCAGTTTCCAAATATCAAAAGGTAATCGAGTAAAATATTTGATGTGGCTGTGATGACGGCCGCGACCAGTACAACCCACGTTTTTCCAGTTGCGAGAAAGAATGCTTGAATGGACAAGGTAATCATCGCAAAGAACAAAGCGAAACTTCGAATTTGGATAAATTGTCCTTGTAATAAAGCTAAATCTTTGTGTTTCGAATAGTAATTCAACATATCGGGCATGATAAATTGAATTCCAAGAAACAATATTAAAGCAATGATAAAGTTGGATAAAATGGAAGATCCGAAAATTCGTCCAATCGCATCGGTATTTTTTTGACCAATTCTACGCGCAATTAAGATTTGTGCTCCGTCACCCATTCCAGCCAAGGCCATGAAAACCGTAACATAAATCAAACCTGCATTTCCAACTGCGTCAAATGAAAGAGAAGTTTGATCATAGCGACTAATAAACCATGCATCCGTTATCAATATAACAGACTGTATGAAACTGGAAACCATTAACGGCACAGCAACTTTTAATATGGTCTTGTACTTAAGGTCTAACACGTTTAATTATCTATGTTCTATGCTCAATGTTCTATTCTCTCCGCCGCGGCGGACTAATCTACTTGTATCACCAATCCTTTCAAATATTCACCTTCTGGATGAAATGCATTAATCGGATGATCTGCCGGTTGATGTAATTGTTCAATAATACGTACGTTTCTACCTGCTTCAATCGCTGCGGCAATTACTGTATTCGTAAATAAATATTTGTCTACAACTTGCGAACAAGAGAACGTAAATATCAATCCACCAGGTTTAATTTGGCGAATAGCATGTGCGTTTAAGCGTTTGTAACCTTGAATTGCCTTGTGACGTTTTTCACGGTGCTTCGCAAAAGCGGGTGGATCCAATACAATAATATCGTAATCTTCTGGTAAATCTTTCATGTAATCCATCGCATCTGCGACAATTGAACCATGCTTATCTTCAAACTTGTTCAAAGCAACATTTTCTTCTGTCAATTGAATGGCTTTCTTCGAACTGTCCAATGAATGAACAAGCGTTGCACCGTTTTTAATGGCTAACAAACTAAATCCACCTGAGTAACAAAATGTATTCAATACTTTTTTGCCTTGCGCATATTTCCCTAATAGGAAACGATTTTCACGCTGATCAATGAAGAAACCTGTTTTTTGTCCTGTAACCCAATCAATATTCAATTTAACGCCATGTTCTAATGCAATGTGCGGCGTTTCACACGTTCCAAAAATATATTCATCTTTTACATCCGCGCGTTGAGGCAAGGTATCCGAAGATTTTGAATAAATCGCCTTAAGTTCTTTTCCAAAGGCTTTTTTCAAACCTTCAGCAATTGAAGCAATGCTTGTATACATTCCAATACTGTGACATTGAACCACCGCAACACCATTGTAAAAATCAACGACCAAACCAGGAAGCGAATCGCCTTCACCATGTATCAAACGGCAAATGGTATTCGTTTTCGTTAAAAGATTCAATTTTTTACGCAATTCAACTGCATTGCCAATACGTTCAATGAAAAAGTCTTCATCCAACGGACGATCTTCAAACGATAAAATACGAACCGCAATTGTTGCATGCTGATAATGTCCACGCGCTAAAAAACGTCCTTTGTGGTCAGCAACTGTTACAACTTCGCCATCTGTTAAGTCTTCTGTTTCAGTGATAATTGCTCCAGAAAATACCCACGGGTGACGACGTAGTATTGAATCAACTTTATGTTTGTGAATTTGTACCGTATTCAAAATGAAAATCTTTTTGCAGTTAATATAGCAACAAAAATAACAAAAGGATGTGGATTCTCTCTTGAATACTTTGTGTTTCCTCGACATATAACCTCAGTTTAATTATTCTTTGGAAGTTCAGATTTCATTTTAAATGATTGATTTAGGCGTGATTATGAAGCTTTAGCTGGCTAAATCAAATAATCACAACGACAAGCAATCAAATTAAAATGAAAAGGGTTAAGTTGAATCCACTTCTAAATAGCTATTTTCTTCCTAAAACTCAATCGCAATAAATGATTATTGCTTATTCATTTTAGTCGAATCTAACTATTTTTAAGCGGTCTGAATTCAAAATAATAATCAAACTGAGGTTAAAAGTACGTATTTTTGTTCTATAAATCGAAAATCATGAAGTGTACAATCCATGTTTACCTTTTAAATGAACATTTTTCACCTGAACACGCTGAGGCGCATCACGACGGAAAAGAATCGGAAAATAACCTACGTTACGAATGGGAAGATGAGTTTGCTGTAACTTCAGATGTACAATCGGTTGAATTGCACGAAAACGCTGCTTTTCCTTTAGAAGGTGAATTGCCAGATGGAAAACCGTTCAAGGAAGAGGTAACCGCAATGTCGCTGTTTGAAATTAAATCATCAGATGCTCCTTCAACGTTTATTGGTGCTTCAATGAGCATTATTGAAAATCATGAATTGGTAAAAACAGATGAAGGATTTACAATCAATTTGTTCTTGAAAGATTTCGAACCAATGGCGAATCCAATTCCGGGGATTTACATTGCCGCGCAAGAATTTCCAAAAGCTTTGGTGTTTTAATGCTTGAGGCAAAACATATCGTTTTACAATTTGACCGACCAATTCTGAAAGGAATCAATTTCAGTTTAAAATCAGGACAAATCATCGGAATTGTTGGGAAAAGTGGAGCAGGGAAGACCTCGTTCTTGAAAATCATGAGTGGTTTACTCGATCCAACTGCTGGTGACGTTTTTTTTGAAGATAAAAAAGTACTTGGTCCAACGGTGAAATTGGTTCCTGGTCATCCAGAAATTCAATTGGTGAATCAAGATTTTCATTTAGACACCTATCACACCGTTGAAGAAAATATCCGCGAACAAATTCTGTATTTACCAAAAAAAGAACGCGATCAACTGGTGAATGAATTGTTGGAGTTGATTGAATTAGATGAGGTGCGAACTCAACAAGCGCGAACCTTATCTGGTGGTGAACAACAGCGTTTAGCAATTGCGCGTGCGTTAGCCTGTGAACCAAAAGTCTTGTTGCTGGATGAACCTTTTGTGCATTTGGATGGACGTTTACGCAGTAAGTTGACAAATTATCTCCTGGCTTTAAAAGAAATCCGAGGAACAAGTTTTGTGCTTGTTTCGCACGATGGCGCTGAAATGTTGAGTTTGGCAGATGTAATTTACACGATGAAAAATGGACAGCTGACGAAAAAAGGGAAACCGTCTGAAGTGTATTATAAATACAAAGTTTTAGAAGAAGCAAAATTGTTTGGTGCGATTAACAGCATCAAAATCAAGGATAAAAGAATTGCATTTCGTCCGGA
>JBDKHH010000004.1:0-10878 GCA_039797785.1 Bacteroidota bacterium
TTGTTACAAGGGAAAGTGCCGCTTGGTTATTTTAATTTGGATCTTACGCGTGTGATTGACTACAATTTGTATGAAGGTTATCGTTTTGGTGCTGGATTAGAAACCTCAAAAAAACTAATGCGCTGGGCAACAATTGGCGGATATTACGGTTGGGCAACTCGCGATAAGCAGTCGAAATATGGAGGTTACGCAACCATTCACATCAATAAAAAGAACGGGGTAAAAATGAACTTGCGTTTTCAACAAGATTTACTTGAACGCGGTGGGACTGAATTTCAGAAAGATGCATTTTCATTAACGTCCACTTCCTTGTATCGCCACTTTTTTATTCAGAACATGGAGCAACAGCGTTTGGCAGAAATTGCTTTTTCTGGAAACATTCGTTCGAACATGAAAATTACGGTTTTGGGGAATTTTCAACGTATTTATACCATGTCAAATTACGCCTATTATCCTACGATTGGTGCGCTACCTGAAACGAGGTTCGACATAGCAGAAACAGCTTTGGAGTTCACATGGAATATTCGTGAACGTGTGATGATGGTTGGTGATAATCGTATTTCAAAAGGAACTAAGTTTCCAAAATTGCGTGTAAAAGTTGCGAAAGGCTGGAAAGATATTGCCACCTCTAGCTTGGATTATCTTCGTATGAATGCAGAAATTCAACAAGACATTTTGCTTCGAGGAGCAGGTAAAATCAATTGGACCTTGTCTGGTTCAACAACTGAAGGAGATGTTCCCTTGTTTTTGAGTCAAGTAGGCAACGGAACTGGTAGAAATTGGAACTTGTCTGTTTCCAATACGTTTCAAACGATGGCGCCATCTGATTTTTATAGTACTTCTCAAATTGCTTTTTACACGCAATGGATGTTGAATGCATTTAAAACAAAAATGAAATGGAATGAGCCACAAATTGGTTTTCATCATGCAGTTGGATTTGGTACGATGAATACAAGTTCTATCATTCAGCATTCGCAGCAATTTAAAACAATGGAAAAAGGATATTTTGAAGGAGGATTGATTATTAACAATGTTTTGGTATCAGGTGTTTCAGGTATCGGAATTGGATTATTTTACCGCTATGGTCCTTATGCTGAATTGAACGAATTAAAGAATTTTGTTCCTAAAATTACGGTTTCATTCAATTTATAGAATTCACGAATTACTTCAATAGGTTGACATGTCCAGTAATTATTTGCCACGCGTCTGGTTTTTCACAAGACACGTAACGTATCGTGTATGCATAGGTCCCTTCTTGAACTAACTTACCAAGATAACTTCCATCCCATCCAAAATTTGGGTCAAGTGATTCGTACACCATTTGTCCCCATCGATTATAAATCCGTAATTCCCACTCGTAAACTTCTAATGCGAATAAGGCATTAAAGTCATTGTTAAACTCATTCCCATCTGGCGTGAAGGTGTTAGGCGCATAAATGACAAATGGCTCAATGTATAATTCCTGATAACTCGTGTCTTTACAACCAAATTCATTCGTTGCAATTTGCATTGGACGTTGCCATCCGCTCGTAGTGTAATTGTGAATGACGTTTGCTTCATTTGAAAAAGCAGTACTGTCGTCAAACCAATAGAAAATGCTACTTGCGCCAGTCGATAAATCACTGAAAGTTATATCGGCATGACAAATATCTGTTTTCTTCGGATCAACATCGAATTTGGAAACCGGTGAAGGATGGATGACGACCGTATCTTGTAAGAACTTATTCAGCGTATCAATACAACCTTCTGTTGTGTATATAGATAATCCAACGCTATAACTGCCAGGTGTTGTATATAGATGACTAGGGTCAGATAAAGTCGAGGTTCCGCCGTCACCAAAATTCCATGAGTAAAAAATTGGAGAATCAGCCACACTCAAGTCTGTGAAATCTACTATTGCAGGAGCGCATCGAGGGCCCGGTTCTACTCTGAAATTGATTGTTGGTTCTCTAAATATGAAGATGGAATGTGTAACAGATTCGGAACAATTACCAAATGAACCAGTTAATGTAATAGGAATGGAACCGTAAGTATTAAATACAACCCCGTTAACATCTAAATTGGTTGATGATGGAATGGATGCATTAGGTCCAAAATCCCATAAGAATGTGGTGATTCCAGGTCCAGTCATTGATCCATCAAAATTGAAACTATTATCCAAAATACATAGTGAATCATTATTCGTGAAATCAACCGTAAGAAGTTCGTTGACAGTAATTGTTTCAGTTGTGGTATCCGAACAGGATGCGGAAGAACTTCCAACCAATGTTATCGTATAAGTACCTCCTGCTGGAAAAGTAAATGAAGGAGCCGTCAAGGAACTCACATCGGTGTTGGTTCCAGGTACTCCAAAATCCCATTGATAATTAAATGTTCCTGTAGAGTTGTTTCCAAAAGGAACAGTTAAGCCGGTACATTCATAATTTACAGGTAGCTCAATTCCAGCATTGGGCATTGGGAAAATATAAATAGAATCTTCATAGGTGGCTTCACAGGTTCCATTGCTTGTACTAATAGAAACTGGAATAAATCCACTTGTGTTAAAACTCACATTGTTAACATTTTGACTCGTTGCAGATGATGGATTGGCATTTGGACCAAAGTCCCAAACAAAAGTTGTTGAAGCTGGACCATCCGTAATTCCGGTGAAATCGAGACTATTGTTTAGAATACACACAGAATCCTGAACAGAAAAATCTGCAGAAAGTTGATTGTTCAACGTCAAATCCATGTATGCCGTATCTGTACATGGCCAGCCAGGATTTACAACTAGCATTGCCTGATAGGTTCCTGGTGCTGGATAAGTGTATGTCGGTTCAAATGCTGTACTCACATCGGTTGTTATTCCGTTTACACCGAAATTCCAAGAATAATTTGTTCCGCCAAACGAGTTATTTTCAAAAACTACTGTAAGACCTTGACAAAAAGAAACAAAAGTTGGAAGGTCTTCCTGTTCAGGAAGTAGTGCTTGCATACTAATATCACAATTGAAAACCTTAAACAAAAAGTCTCTGACTGTTTCTCCAATCAATACGCCGTTTCTGTATTCTTGAACGCGAATTCCAACAACAAAGAGACCTAACATTTGTGGTGAAGCGGTTAAAACTCCAGTTGTTGGGTTGATATTGATGGTTGCTCCTGGACCTAACGGATTTGCAGCTGAAAATCCTCCCGCCCAATTGACAGGAAAGTAATTTGGTGGTGCAGCAGGATTTGGAAGAGGTGCACCAGACGATCCACCGCTAAAAGGCGTAACCAATGAATACACCAATTGATCACCATCGGGATCGGTAGCCGAATGATTGAAAATTAAATCGTCGTTGTTACATAACAACAACGGTGGGTAATTAGTGAAACGCGGACTACTATTTACGGTAGCGTTTGTTTCACTACCAGGAACATGAGTCGTTAAGGTGAGTCCTGTGTCATCAGGATTAATAAGATTGGTAACATTCGGTCCACGACAACAACGTTGGTAGGAAATGGTATAACCACCAGGTGTTGGAGGAAGGTTTATTACGGTTGTGTAGACTGCCTTTTCAACACAGATATTGTTTGGGGGAGTTACACATGGATTATTGAAAACAACAGGTAAAATCGTGCTGCCTGGAAATGGAACTTCAATATTGTAAAGAAGTGTATTGTTGGATAAATAAACTGCTAATAACAACGGGTCATCGTAGGCTGCTCCAGACGAGTTACAATCACGATAAACAGAAATGTAGAAGCGATAATTGTTTCCACCTAAGTAATCATAATAAATATCACCTCCCACAATGTGTGAAGCTCTCGCCGAGAATAGCGAAATGATAATTATTAACGTACTTATGTATTTCATTTTTATTTAGACGCGAAATTAAGGCAAATGTTGTTCCAAAATGTTGTTAAAATGTTAATCAATCAAAAAAAGATAGATTGAGTGAATTGAAAACCAAGTGATTCAATCAATTTTTGACTTGAAATTTCTTTTCCGTTCGTAACTTGAGAACTAAAAATAGGGTGAGGCAATCCTTTTAATTGGGCACATTGTGTATAGTAATCCATACGTGTTGGATGTTCGGGTGAACATACATTATAGACAATATTCCATTTTATTGAGTCTAACTGCGCCTCGATAGCCGAAATCACATCGATTCTATGAACAAGATTTACCTTGCCCAGCGCATTTTGTGTTTCACGACCACTGAGAAATTTAATAGGATGGCGATTTTCGTCAATTAATCCAGCTAAGCGAAAGATGCAATAAGAATGATTGGAATTGATAACACTATGTTCAGCTAAAGCAACCTGATGGGATTCGTTGAGTTCGCCATTTTCGTCAATTAGTCCGTCGACGTCTTTATAAACACTTGTCGAACTCGTGAATAGTACTTTTGTGTCTGCTGAAAATTGTTCAATTAACGCACGAATTTGCTCTTCGTAATTGGTCGATTTCGAAGGTGGAAAATTAATGATTAGAACATCCGAATGTTTTGCTTCACTTGGAATATTGGCTAAATTATCTTCAGAATATATGAATCCACGCAAACCTAAATTCGATAAGTATTCAGCTTTCTCAACCGACTGTGCTGATCCAAAAACATCATAGCCTTTTTCTTTCAAGCTGATTCCTAAAGGTAATCCTAGCCATCCACAACCAATTAGTGTTATTTTCATGGAGTTAAAATTAACCTGAATATTCAAAATTTATTAAACATGAGCATAAAATCTAAATGAAAAATTGTATTTTTAACCGTTGGCATTGAAATTCACGATTTAGTTTTTTCATCATATGATTGATGAGAGTGTTTTATAATTAATTTTTTTTCAATGAGTAAATTACAAATCAAATCATTTGAAGAGTACCAACAAAAGTATTCGCAAAGTGTCGAAAACCCAGAAAAATTTTGGGAAGAAATAGCAGAAGAATTTTATTGGCAGAAAAAATGGGATTCAGTTCTTGAATGGAACTTTGATGAACCAAAAGTTGAATGGTTCAAGGGAGCGAAATTGAACATTACTGAAAATGCGCTTGATCGTCACCTAGAAAAAAGAGGAAATAAATTGGCTTTGATTTGGGAGCCAAATGATCCGAAACAACGCTTTGTGCGTTACACGTATCGTGAATTATACGAACAAGTGTGTCAGTTTGCGAATGCATTGAAAGCAAAAGGCGTTCAAAAAGGTGATCGTGTTTGTATTTACATGCCAATGATTCCTGAACTAACAATTGCGGTGTTGGCATGTGCGCGCATTGGAGCGATTCACTCAGTTATTTTTGCAGGATTCTCTGCTCATGCAGTTGCTGATCGTGTGAACGATGCACAAGCGAAAATGGTGATTACGGCAGATGGATTGAACCGTGGAGCGAAACAAATTCCATTGAAACGTGTGATTGATGAGGCCTTAGAACATTGTACTTCGGTTGAATCGGTGATCGTTTTTGATTGTTTGGGTTGGATGCCAACAATGGCGGAGAATCGTGATTATTGGTGGCATGACGCTATTTCAGGTCAATCAAAATCATGTCCTGCAGAACAAATGGATGCGGAAGATATGTTATTCATTTTGTACACATCTGGTTCGACAGGAAAACCAAAAGGTGTTGTGCATACGTGTGGCGGTTACATGGTGTATACGGCTTACACCTTCCAAAATGTTTATCAGTACCAAGAATCGGATGTTTATTGGTGTACAGCGGATATTGGCTGGATTACAGGACATTCCTATATCGTTTACGGACCATTGTTATCAGGTGCGACAACGGTTATGTTTGAAGGAATTCCGACGTATCCAGATGCAGGACGTTTCTGGCAAGTAATCGATAAACATGGCGTGAATCAATTTTTAACAGCTCCAACAGCAATTCGTTCGTTGATGGCGTATGGCGAAGATCACGTTTTATCGTATAGTTTGGATTCATTGAAAGTACTTGGAACAGTTGGTGAACCAATCAATGAAGAGGCTTGGAAGTGGTATTATTTGCACGTTGGAAAAGAGCGTTGTCCAGTAACTGATAACTGGTGGCAAACGGAAACGGGTGGAATTATGATTTCTGGAATTGGAAATTTATCACCGATGAAACCAACGTACGCTGGATATCCGATGCCAGGAATTCAACCAGTATTGTTGGATCAAGAAGGAAACGAAATTCAAGAAGCAAATGTGGAAGGTTATTTGTGTGTGAAAGCGCCTTGGCCTTCAATGATTCGCACAACGTATGGTGATCATGAGCGTTGCAGAATTAATTATTTCTCACACTACAAGGGATATTATTTCACAGGCGATGGAGCGAAACGTGATGAAGATGGAATGTACCGCATCATTGGACGAATTGATGATGTAATTAACGTTTCTGGGCATCGTTTTGGAACGGCTGAAATTGAAAATGCGATCAATACAAATGGTCATGTGATTGAATCGGCTGTTGTGGGTTATCCGCATCCGGTGAAAGGACAATCGATTTATGCCTTTGTTGTGTTGGATTCGAGTGTTGAAGATCAAGACATGGCAAAAGGTGAAATTGTGGAAACGGTTGTTGCTGAAATTGGAAAAATTGCCTTACCAGAAAAGATTCAATTTGTGACTGGTTTACCGAAGACACGTTCAGGAAAAATAATGCGTCGTATTTTACGCAAAATTGCAGAGGGAGACGTTTCTAATTTAGGAGATACTTCAACATTATTGGACCCACTCGTTGTAGATGAGATTGTTGCAAATGCTCAGTAATAAAACGGATATATTCAATGAAGGTTTTCGTTTTAAAAGGCGTTCTGAATCCATCTTTTCAGTAATTTTGCGGTATGAATTATTCAAAATCCTTCGTACGTTTTAATTGGGTCACGCTTGTCCTAATTTATCTGGTTGTTGTAGCTGGAAGTTTTGTTCGAATCACAGGAAGTGGAATGGGTTGTCCAGACTGGCCTAAGTGTTTTGGACAATGGGTTCCACCGACGGAAGCTAGTGAATTACCTTCAAATTACAAAGAAATTTATTCGGAAAAACGCGCGAAGAAAATTGAAAAGTTTGCGAAGTTTTTATCCAAGATTGGGTTAAAAGCAACTGCAGACCAAATCATGAATGATCCAACATTGCGTGTAGAAGAATCATTCAATTGGAAACGTACTTGGACAGAATATGGAAATCGCTTGGTTGGTTTCTTGGCAGGAAATTTCATGTTGGCGATGTTCATTTGGATTTTGATTAAGTACCGCAAACGCAAGTTGGTATTGATTACGCTTTTCAATTTGGTCTTAATGTTCTTAGAAGCGTGGTTTGGATCTATCGTTGTTGCATCGAATTTAGTTCCGTGGACAATTACCATTCACATGTTCTTGGCATTGGTAATCATCGGAATACAATTGTATGTGATTCGAGAAATCAGTCCAGTTCAGCAAAAGAAAATTGAGTTGAATAAAACGATGAAGTGGATGGCTGTGGTTGTTTTGGCAATTACGTTCTATCAAATGTTCTTGGGGACACAGGTGCGCGAGTTTATTGATGAATTAACCAAAGCTGGTTATGGAAGAGAAGCTTGGACAGAACATTTAGGTTGGGCATTTTTGATTCATAGAAGTTTTTCTTGGTTGGTATTGGTATTAATGACGTTTATGATTTGGAAAAACGAAAAGAGTTCTAAAACCATGATTATACGTTCTGCCTATGTTATTTTGGCCTTGGAATTAATTTCTGGAATATTGTTGGCGTATGCAAACATGCCTGGATTGGTGCAAACAAGTCATTTAGTATTTGCAGCAATACTCTTTGGTATTTTGACAATGCTTGTATTCAGAATGCGCACTGCCGTGGCAAATTAATTCGTTAGAGTACTTGATTTTTGCAGATGATATACTATATTTGCAACCCGATTCAAACGTGAAAAGGGAATAAGCTTTATCGGAAATCTGAATTTAAGTTAAGCTTAACTTGAGTTTATGCGGTAAGGCTTTCAACTATCGCAAGCTTCACACAGGTTTCTGCGCTAACGATTGAAAATATCGCAAGCTTCGCTTGCTCTGGTCCTATAGCTCATTCGGTTAGAGCAACTGACTCATAATCAGTAGGTGCTTGGTTCGATTCCAAGTGGGACCACAAAAAATGTGAGATCGTTAGTTCTCACATTTTTTTTGCCTTATAAATTTGAAACTATGGTTTGTTATGTTTTATTTAGTCCAACACTTGGCCAATATTACGTGGGGATAACAACTGAATCTGTTGAATGTAGATTATTGAAGCATAATGAAGCCTTTTATGGTAAGAAGTTTACATCAAAAGTGAATGATTGGATTGTTTATTTAGAGATACCTTGTGAATGTAAACAGCAAATGCTAAAGATAGAAAAGCACATAAAAAGTATGAAGAGCAAAACGTATATTGAGAACCTTACAAAATATCCGGAGATAATAATTCGATTAAGAGAAAAGTATAGTTGCAACTGACTCTACCGAAAGCTTTCGGTACAGTAGGTGCTTGGTTCTTCCGAAAACTTTCGGAACAAGTGGGACCACAAAAAAATGTGAGAACGTGGGTTCTCACATTTTTTTTGCCTTATAAATTTGAAACTATGGTTTGTTATGTTTTATTTAGTTCAACAATTGGCCAATATTACGTGGGGATAACAACTGAATCTGTTGAATTTAAGTGTAAAATAAGGCGAAAAATGAGGTTGCTTTAGATTTGTTATGGATTAATTTATCGCAAAACATTTACATGCCCAACAATCACTTTTCGTTCATCGGAATCTGAGGTTTTGAACTCGATTTTCCACGTGTAAATACCATCTTGAACTAAGTGTGCGTTACCATCATCGCCGTAAGCACCATCCCAACCTTTTGTATGGTCATGTGATTCAAAAATCAACTGGCCCCATCTGTTGTAGATATAAAGATTATAATCGAAAGGATCAAACCCAGATGTGAAAACAGGTTCAAAGAATTGATTGAATTCATCTTGATCCGGAGTAAAACAATTCGGAATGTAGATTAATAAATCTTCTTTAATTTGAATAACAGAAGTTACCGAATCAACACATCCAGATGGAGAGAAGGCAATCAAGGTTACAAGATAATTTCCTAACGGCAATCCGGCATAATCATGCTCAGGATTTATTTCAGTTGAAAGGGCTGTGCTATCTCCAAAATTCCATATATATGAAACGCCACCGATTGTTGTGTTGTTAAAAGTAGCTTGTGAATCGTACTCATTTAAAATGGAAGGAGTTGGAACAAAAGATGCCAATGGAGGAGCTTCAACGCATACTAAGTTTGGTTGTGTAAGTGAATTTGTACATCCATTGGAAAAAGTTACGTTCAGTGTAATATCATAGCAACCCACTTGCATAAAAGTTGCCGAAGCAGTTCCGCAATTTGTGCTCGTATTTCCGTTACCGAAATCCCAATTGCAATTCACTGAATTTAACGTTGAATTCGTGAAATTAACCAAGAGAGGAGAGCAACCTAGAACAATATCTGGAGAAAATGAAACATTTTCAACAGGATAAAATTGAATGTTCATGTTATCTGTATTGGTACAACCACCGGCGCTTGTTCCAATAACTGTATATGTTGAAATTGTCGAAGAAGGAATGAATGAAACACCATTCGTTACACCGTTATTCCAAGAGTATGTTGCTGCTCCGCTTCCATTTAGAATGAAAGAAGCATTCGGACAAATTGTTGTATCATTTCCTGCAAAAACTGTTGGAATTGGATTCACTGTAATTAGCACTTGATCGGAATTAATACAACCATCAGTTGAAGTTCCTGTTACAGTATAAGTTGTTGTAGTAACAGGGGTAAATTGAATTCCGTTTTGAACGCCATTGTTCCAACTATAATTTGTTCCTCCTGTAGCATTTAAGGTTGCACTTTGACCATCACAAATTGACACATCACTTCCTGCGTTAATAGGAGGCAATGGATGAATCGTAATTGTAAAGTTTGTCGGTAATCCCGAACATGTTCCAACAGTAGGTGTGACAGATATTGTGGCAACTAAATCATTGCTTGCTGAGTTCACTGGAGTGAAACTTGGTAATGAACTTGCTCCACTAGCCGCTAGGCCAATTGTAGTAGTGTTGTTTGACCAAGCATAGGTTACATTCGATAGTGAACTGGTAAAAGTTACAGATGGAATTATTTCGCCAGGACATGCCGCAAGATTGGTAGGAACATCCATGGTTGGCATTGGAGTAACAATTACATCCAATTGCGCGCGAGGACTTTCACAACCGTTAGTTGTTTGCGAAACATAAAAACTAAATGTTCCAGAATTCGCTGTTGAAGGGATTGGCGCAGTTGAAGAACCGATTCCACCAGTTGCAGTTGGGTACCAAAGTAAATTGGTGCCAGTCGCTGACAAGGCATTTGCCGTTGCACCTTGACAGTAAGTAATTGTATTTACTTGTGGGGCATTTGGAATGGGCGATACATTAATGGTTACGGTTTCTGTAGAAGTACATCCGGCAAAATCAGTTCCATTTAATATTGCTGTAAATGTTCCCGGGTTTGAATAAGAAATCGTATGGGGACCTGCTCCAGTTGCTGAAGCTTGTGAGCCGCCATTCGAGAAATTCCAATTTAATCCACCTGCTACATTTGTAGATGTTGAGCCATTAAACACAACTGAACCTCCTGAACAAATTGATATTGGTGCTGCTACTATATTTGGATTTGGTCCTTGAAAAGTAGCTGTTCCACCGAAGTTAACAGTGAAACCCATATTTGCACTGAAGTTGTTTACCAGAATAGCATAGGTTGTTCCGGCAGTCATATTGATAAATTGGCAATAGGCATTTTCACCAGGATCACAGCCAGGATCTTCTGTTATATTCACATCGGTTAAACTTAACCCTGTTGAACCATTTGCATTTAAACAAGAGGAAGCGTTGCATCTCAGAAT
>JBDKHH010000005.1:0-6123 GCA_039797785.1 Bacteroidota bacterium
GTCTTTTTAGCGAAATCGTGAAATTCTCCCTTACCAAATTCAGTAAGTGATGCTTGAAATTCTTTTACAAATTTCTCTCTATTAGCTGTAAATGTTTGTGCATTAAGGCTCAATGTGAACAGCATAGCGCACATTAAAATCAATCGATTTACTACCATTATTTTCGTTTTATAGTTTATTCAATTCAATAGCTGCCCAATTGTCTTTGTTCAAAACACGTCGTTTTTTAAGACCGAATTGTTCAGCAAAAGTTACAAGTTCATCCACATCAGTGTCAAAAAATCCACTCAATAAAAGTGTCCCATTCTTTTCTAACATTTCAGCATATGATGACATGTGTGCTTTTAAAATATTTTTGTTGATGTTGGCAAGAATCAAACCAAAAGTTCTTCCTTTTAAAACATCAACATCACCGCATATTGCCTCGATTGATTTACAGTCGTTTCGCTCTGCGTTTTCTAGCGTGTTTTCTACAGACCAATCTTCGATATCCACAGCAACAACATGTTTTGCTCCTAAACGCTCAGCGACAAAAGCTAAAACACCTGTTCCTGTTCCCATGTCTAACACTTCATTTGGAATAGTTTCCAATTCAAAAAGTGCTTTTGACATCATCCAAGTTGTTTGGTGATGCCCTGTTCCGAAGGACATTTTTGGAAGAATTTCAATAATCATTCCTTTGGCTGTTGAACGGTCGTGAAAAGGAGCAACAATGGTCAAATAATCTTCTACCTCTACTGGTTGAAAATCCGATTCCCAAACGGCATTCCAGTTTTGCTGTGGAATAATTTTAGATTCGATTACAACATCAACATCGCTCGGTTTTGCTTCTAAAAAAGTATTTTTTAAGGGAAATTCTGCATCAATAAGTTCGAGCTGACCATACGCCAAGATTCCGTTTTCTGTTTCCACAAAACTTTCAAATCCATTATCCGCTAATTCAGCAGTTAGAATTTCTGTCCAAGGATCTCTTGGTGTTAATGCAATTGATAATTCTAAGTAATCCATTAAAATGATTGTGCTATTGTGATGAATGCATCCAACTGTAAGGCTGCACCACCAATTAATCCTCCATCCACATTTTCGCATGCGAATAACTCTTTTGCATTCGATGCGTTACAACTTCCGCCGTATAAAATTGAAATTTCTTCTGATAGTTCTTTTGAATAGTGCTCTGCAATCCATGAACGAATTGATTTGTGCATTGATTCAGCTTGTTCAACACTGGCAGTTTTACCCGTTCCGATTGCCCAAACAGGTTCATAAGCAACAATACATTTTGCCATATCATCCGCTGACAAATGAAACAAACTATCCATCAACTGTTGCTTCACATAGTTTAATTCTTCGTTTGCTTCTCGAATTTCAAGCGGTTCTCCACAACAAAACACAGGAGTTAAGTCGTTTGCCAATGCTGCGTTCACTTTTTCTTTCAAGAACACTTCGTTTTCATTGAAAATCGCACGACGTTCACTATGGCCAATTAACACATACTTTGCTCCAATATTCTTTGCTTGTGTTATTGAAACTTCACCAGTAAATGCACCTTTATCAGCAGGATAAAAGTTTTGTAATCCAACGTTTAACTCTGGATTCTTACTAATTATTGTCGGCGCAAAAATAAAAGGAGGAAATACAATTAACTCAGCGTTATTCACTTTAGTTGACGCTTCACTAACTCCTTGAGCTAAATCCAAAGCCTCATCCCAAAGCAAGTTCATTTTCCAATTACCTGCTACAATTTTCTTTCTCATTTTTTAAATGTATTTTTCTTCAACCATTCATACGATGGAATAGATCGATGTGGAAATTTCCCTTTGACGATTCCTTTTTCAATCACCATCATGGATGGATTCGAACGTGCAATTGCCTTTAATCCTGTTTCATCATTCAGGAAAACAGGGACATCAAAATTATTTTTCTTTCTAAATGCATTGATTTTTGTGCGACTAGAACTTGTCAACAAGAGGAACGGAATGCCATCTTTTTTACACGAAGCATAAATCGATTTAATTTCAGCAATGTTTTTCCAATTCGCATCGTTCAAGTTTCTAGCTGCCACCAAAACAATTCGTTTTTCCTTTACAATTGCCTTGCGCAAATTCACCTCAGAATTTTCTGGGTCTTTTTCGATGATTTTTTTCACCATCTCCAAATTCAATTCAACTTCATTAAGGTCCTTGCGGTTCAAATAAGGATTAAACTGATCATTAATTGTTGGTAAACGGGAAGGTTCAATTTCTACAGTTGTCATTTTAACATACGCATATTGCTTTTCGTCCCATAAATCAGCATTGTTTCCATATTCTTTTTCTGAATATGTCTCTAATTCACCTGTGCGTTTGTTTCGAAGTTTATGCGTGTTTTCAAATTTACCAGCATACCCATCATGCATTTGCCATTCAAGATTTTTACCTTCCGCAAAAGGACGGTAATCTTTTAATGGTTCATACATCAAAACATAGCTAACCATTGCAATACAAGCAATTGTTACAATTGAAAAACTTCCAAAATAATTTCCTAAGAAATATCCACCAGCTCTTAGAATCCAAAGTGCGGCAATAATTAAGAACATTCCAAATCCAACGAGAAAATACCAATTGAACACTACAGAAAGTAAGGAAAGAAATACGACACTGCTCAACAAGTATTTTACATTTTGAGTTTTCGTATTTGGTTCAATCAGCCATTGGGCTAGAAAAATCCAAACAACTAAATACAGCAAAACAATATCTTTCCATAAGGATTCAAGCGGTGTTAAAGAACGACCAACGGAACCTTTCATCGCATCACCGAAGCATCCGCAATCCGTTACACATTGAGGCGTTTTCCATTCTTCAACAACAATTTCAGTACTCGTTTTTGAAACTATTTTCACTTTCTTGTTCAGCTTCGCTTCTGCTATTTTAGCCATTCCCATTTCACTTGTTGCCACATATGTGTCATGGTCTTTGAATTTTTTATGTCCATCACAACTTGCAGTATGCCATGTTAAAAAGGTAAAAAACAACATCATTAGAAGCGATAAATGAGCAACCCATTTAATTTTACCTCCAATAATTAACAAAATTCCAAGCAGAATTTCAACAATACAAATTGCCACAGAAAGTCCTAAAGCATACGGAATCAACCATTCAAGAGAAAAACCTGGGGCACCGAACAGTTCTTTGATTCGATAGGCCAATGCGCCATCTTCAAAATACTCTTCTAATTTATATGCGAATCCAATCGGATCATTTGCTTTAACAAGTCCAGAAACAATGAACAAGGCACCGACAAAACCACGGGCAACATTTGCCATCATCAGACGACCGCGAAACACAAATAAACCAGCGGCACTTACCCCAATTAGAACATATCCAATAAAATTGAATAGCATGAAGTAATCCTTAAAGGCTTTTTGTGAACCAATTACGACAGCGGCCAAACCAATAATATTTAACACAACGAATAAAACGTTAAACACCATTGAGCGACCTTGTACAGTTGCTTTTTGTTTCATATATTAATTTGTAGTAGCTGACACATTCAAATGTATCAATGAAAATACGGAATAATTCAGCATATCAAAATAATTGGCATCAATTCCTTCACTAATCAATGTTGCTCCGTTGTTATCTTCAATTTGTTTAACACGCAAAATCTTCATTAAAATCAAGTCCGTCAATGAACTAACACGCATATCACGCCATGCCTCACCGTAGTCATGATTTTTCTTTGCCATTAATTCAAATGCTTCGTTCGCGTATTTATCGTACAATGCAATTGCTGTTTCTGCGGGCAGTTCCATTTCTACTAAATCAGTTTCTCGTAATTGAATAATTGCCATAATGCAATAGTTCACAATTGCGACAAATTCATCTTCAACTGATTCACCTACTTTATTTTGACCAGTCTCTTGAATTGTTCGAATTCGCTGAGCTTTAATAAAGATTTGATCCGTTAATGAGCTTGATCTCAGTATTCTCCAAGCTGTTCCATAATCTTTCGTTTTCTTAGAGAAGATATCTCTGCAAACATTGATTACATTTGTATATTCTATATTAGTTTGATTCATTTATTTCGCAATGGGCTTTTCAAGGGTTGAAGATACACATTTTCCAAAAAACAGATACATCCGAGTGCAGGATAAATTGATGGATTTAACAATCCCGAAGGTTATGGGCATTGTAAACTTAACTCCTGACTCTTTTTTTTCAGAATCTCGCGTGCAAAATGATTCGTTTTTATTGAATGAAATTGAAAAAATGATTGTTGATGGAGCTGATTTCATTGATATTGGAGGCTATTCAACACGTCCTAAAGCCGAAAATGTTTCCGAAGCAGAAGAAATCGAACGCATTTTAGAACCTCTTCAAAAAATTCGAAAAGCATTTCCTTCACTTCCGATTTCACTTGATACGTTTCGTGGTTCAGTTGCCGAAATTGGTTATAACGAAGGAGTCGATATCATCAATGATATTAGTGGTTTTCAATATGATAAATCACTGCTTTCAACACTTGAAAAAATTAAACTTCCCTACATATTGATGCATGTTCAAGCGGAGAAAAAAAACATGCATAAAACCGAAGAAAACGAGCTGATTTTCAGAGAAATGATTCAGTACTTTTCTCAAAAAATCCATCTATTAAATGAAAGAGGTTTGACCGATATTATCGTTGATCCTGGGTTTGGTTTTAGCAAAACACTTGAACAAAATTATCAACTCCTTGATCAACTTGATTTATTTCATTTATTAGACCGTCCACTACTTGCTGGATTTTCTCGTAAATCAATGATTTATAAGAAATTAGGAACAACACCAGAGGAAGCATTAAATGGTACGACTATTCTAAACACGCGCGCCATTCTTAAAGGAGCTTCCATTCTTCGTGTTCATGATGTTAAAGCAGCAAAAGAAGTAATTACACTTACACGATTAAGTTAAACCAACTTTTTTCTTGGTATTTTCGTCATAATAGTTATATTCGAAGTATTAACTAATGCTATATCATGAGGAAACTACTTACACTACTTATTTTTTCCTGCACTTTTTTTGTTGGCAATGCACAAACTGTGTTATGGACTGAAACATTTTCGAATGCTTGTGCCTCCGATTGCGACGCAACTGCTTATGTTGGACCGAATGGCGCATGGACTGAAACATTAACAGGTTTTAACGGATCAGAAGCAAACGTTTTTTATGTGAGTGGGCAAGAATGTGGTAATGCCGCTGGAGCTTGTGGTTCTGTTTGTGGCGCTGCTGACCCATCTTTACATATTGGTTCAAATGCATCGGTTTTAATGGATCAAGGTGCAGCCTATTTAAGTGGAGGCGGAGGTTTTTTCTTCCCTGAAACAGATAGAAGAATTGAATCTCCAACCATCAACATGACTGGAAATTCTAATTTAACATTAACCTTCAATTATATTGAAAATGGCGATGGAACAATTGACAATGCATCCGTTTGGTATTTTGAAGGTGCTGCATGGACTTTGTTACAAGACATGGCAAAAACGCCATTAACATGTAATCCTCAAGGAACATGGACAAGTGTTTCTATTGCATTACCAGCATCTGCAAACAACAATCCATCAATGAAAATTGGTTTCCGTTGGGTAAATAACGATGACGGAATTGGAACGGACCCTTCTTTTGCAGTTGACGATATTCAAATCACTACACCTTCAGCAGGTTCGGCTCCAGTAGCAAATTTCACGGCATCTTCAACTTCGCTTTGTGCTGGTGATTGTATCACATTTACGAATACAAGTACATTTGCTCCAGGTGCTACATTCTCGTGGAATTTTGGAAACTCTCAAACGTCAACTCTTCAAACTCCTGGAAGTATTTGTTATGCTACGGCTGGTTCTTATACCGTTACGCTAACCGTGACTGATGCAAATGGAACAGATACAGAAACCAAAACGAATCACATTGTTGTCAACGCAGCTGTATCTGCAGGCCTTGACAATACAGCAAATCTTTGCAACAATAATTCCATCAATTTAACGACATTATTATCTGGATCAACAGGTGGAGGAACTTGGGCTGAAACAACTGCTGTTCCAAGTGGACAATTAACAGTTGGTTCTGGAGTTTTTGATGCATCAGGATTAACTCCTGGGGCATACACATTCTC
>JBDKHH010000006.1:0-6737 GCA_039797785.1 Bacteroidota bacterium
CCCTTTTTCGGTAATAATTCGAAAAAAATAGCAACTTTGTGTTTATGGAAATAATGAATCAAATTTTTCGTCTAGGAGTTGTTTTTGCCATCTTCGGATTTATCTGGGGAATTTTTGAGCTTGGATTAAATTTATTGAGTGGCGGCAGAACGCGTACAATTGCAGAGGTTTATTTTATTAAGGCGTTCAAGTATTTATTCTTGGTAGATGTTACCTTTTTGTTTTGTTTGGACGATGCGCAAAATTTGATTTCAACGTTTAACATCGTTATTGCTGGCTTGGTTTTATTAACGTATTTCGTTGGAAAATTGCAAAATCAGCAGAATAAAATGGCCATGTTTCAGATGATGGGAGCTGGAATGACACCAAAGCAAACCACTTTTAATATGCGAGTTGAAATTGGAGTAATTGTATTGGCAATTGGCGTTTTTAGTTTATTTATTTTCTATCCGGATATTGCTAAAAACCCTATTTCCATTTGGTTTCACGAAAGCATTATCAACATTGAAGACACTCCAGTTTTCGGTTTTATTTTCAAAGTAATTGGATTCTTCTTTTTGGTGAGTATGATTTTCAAAATGTTGAATGGTTTCAACTATTTGATTTCAGGAAAACCATTTGTTCAAGCGAGTTCGTCATTTCAATCGTTCACGAAAAATAAGAAAGACGACGAATTTGACGATTACGAAGAATTGGATAACTAAAGCGTTGCCAAAAAGGCTTCGACCTGAGTAATTAGTGGTTGTTTTTCATCGTTATTGATTGCGTAGTTCGCCAATTCTTGCTTTTTCTCATCTGGCCATTGCTTGCTCATTCGCTCCTCTACTTGTTCAGCGGACATTTTATCGCGTTCCATCACACGTTGAATTCGTAATTCTTTAGGAGCAGTAACGAGTAGATTCAAATCCATTGTTTTGTACGCACCTGTTTCGAATAGAATTGCTGCTTCATTAAAAACGTAAGGAGATGTTTGACTATTGCACCAATCAACAAATGCAGATCGCACTTTTGGATGAATGATTTGGTTCACTTGAATACGCAAATGATCATCGGTAAAAAGTTGTTGCGCTAAAAAGGGACGGTTCAGTTCATCATCAATGTAAACCTCCGTCCCTAGTAATTGTATAAGTTGACTTCGAATTTCAGGATCCGTATCAACAAGTATTTTTGCTGCCAAGTCTGAATAATACACTGGATAACCAAGCGTTTCAAGAATCTTTCCAATAAGGCTTTTTCCTGAACCTATTCCGCCAGTTAATCCAATTTTCAGCACAGCGATTAAATTTCTTCTACTTCTATCATTTTAAATGGAAGCTTGATAATTGCTTGATAATCTTCACCCGCTTCTTCCATATCCTCATCATCTTCTTCGAAATACCAATTCACAGAAACATCTGTTCCGTTCAATTTTTCTAATTTCTTGAATAAATCCAAAATACATTTTGAAGATGAAGTGTTGAAGTATTCCAATTTCATTTCAATCACCGTTTGAGAACCCGGATTCGCAGCATAGCTATCAATCCAATCATTCAATGGCTTATAAAATTCAATTGAATTCTCAGGTATCGATCTCCCTTTCAACAACAATGTTCCCGCAGCCGGATCAAAAACAACTTCTGGTGTTTTCGCTGAAGCCTCTAAAATCAACTTTTCCATCTTTTTATTAATCTATTTTTACGTTCAAGCAAAAAAAGCTTGTTTCATTATTTATTTTCAAAAACTCAAAATCCAATTTGTTTCCTGATTTTCTAGCAATATCAATCATTCCCAAACCAGCTGTTCCTTTATCAGAAACCATTGAATTATTCAAACTGCTTTGATAATATTCTTTTAAACCGTCCTTGTCCATTGAATTAATAATTTCCAAGCGGTCTTTTAGCTCTTGAGCCTTATCAACATCAATGTAATTACCTGTTTTTACAATGAAATGATCTTGTTCTTTCACTATCAGAACCAATGCAGATTTTCGCTCCAACAATTCTTTTGAAGCAGGAGTTGCAGATTCTTCAACATGGTGATAGAGATTTTGCAAGCATTCTACCAAGACATTGAATACCTTTTTACGGATTCTTGGAGTCTCATGCATGGAATCCATTTTGGCCTCCATAATATGTAAAACTGATGTCAACAACTCAGCCGTTACAATACCTTTGAACGAAAGAATGACATTTTCATCCTCCATTGTTCGATATAGACTGTAGACGTTTGCTAGTGACATTATGAATAGTTTCAAAACAAATATAATGAATTGATTTTCAAAGCAAGCAATTCTTCAAGAAAATAACTAAGAATGTATAAAATTAGTAACGCTGCTGCCAATAAGCGGTGAAAGATTATCTTTGTACCATGAGTTCAAAAGAATGGTTTGCAGAGTGGTTTGACACCACGTATTATCACACTTTGTATAAAAACAGAAATGATGAAGAGGCTGAACAGTTTATTTCCAAGCTTTTATCTTTTCTAAATTTAAAGGAAAATGCCTCTGTACTCGATTTGGCATGCGGTAAAGGTCGACATTCTGTTACCTTGAACAAACACGGATTGACTGTTTTGGGTGTTGATTTAGCTCCAAATAGTATTCAAGAGGCGCGTAAATCTCAAAAAACAGGACTTTCATTTGATGTTCACGACATGCGTGAAGTGATTGAAGGAAAATCATTTGATGCAATTTTCAATTTGTTTACAAGCTTTGGTTATTTCGATGATTTACATGACAATGTGCGCGTAATTCAATCAATGCATACCATGTTGAATGATGAAGGAATTTTAGTAATTGATTTCATGAATGCATCCAAGGTAATTGCGAATTTAGTTACCAAAGAAGAAAAAGAAATCGATGGCATTCACTTCAATATCGAACGAGTTTATGACGGACAACACATTTTCAAACACATCAAATTCACTGATGCTGGAAATGATTTTCACTTTACGGAGCGTGTTCAAGCCTTGAAAAAAGATGATTTTTATGATTTATTGGCGCAGAATAAGTTTGAGATAATTCGTACTTTTGGCGACTTTTCATTGAATGATTTTGATGAAAATACATCGGATCGTTTGATCATCATTGCAAGAAAAAATTAATGGAAGTATTTATCGTTTATTCAAGTCTTATTTTGTCTGTTGTTCTAGGTGGATTTTTCGTAACCTACTTGCAGCAAACGAATAAAGCACAAATTATCAAGTTGCTCCTTGCATTTAGCGGTGGTTTCTTATTAGCGATTGCCTTCACTCATTTCATTCCAGATTTGTACCATGAGGAATCAGCTTCAATTGGAATTTACATTCTAATTGGTTTCTTGATTCAATTGTTGATGGAGTTCTTTTCAGGTGGAATTGAACACGGACATGTTCACGTTCACAAGGGTCAAAAAATGCCTTGGGGATTATTCATTTCGCTTTCTGTGCATTCGATTTTAGAAGGAATTCCTTTAGGGAATCAATTGATGGGACACGAAATCTTAAGCTCTCACCACCACGGAGACGATAATTCGTTGTTATTAGGGATTTTATTCCATCAATTACCTGTTGCAATTGCCTTAATGACCTTGCTGATCAATACAAAGTTAACGACTGCAAAAGCATGGATTGTTTTAATGTTGTTCGGTATTATGACGCCATTGGGTGTTTTAGTTGGAATGTTGACCTTACCTGGAGAATTCGGCTTGGATTATCACGTGATTCTTGCAATCGTTGTTGGTATGTTCTTGCACATTTCAACCACAATTATCTTTGAAACATCCGAAAATCACAAATTCAACTTATTGAAATTATTAGCCATTTTTGTGGGCTGTGGATTGGCGTTTTTGATGCATTAATCCACTAGGATTTGTGATTCGTGATTTGTGATTTGTGATTTGTGATTTGTGATTTCCTGCCTGTCGACAGACAGGGTGATTCTATCAGACTTTTCTTAGCCAATCATTCGTTTGAAGGTTGCCCACATGATTTTTAGATCCGTTCCTACAGTTGGACGTTCAAGGTATTTCTTGTTCATCTCAATTTTGGTTGGCATGATGACTTCGATATAGGTTTTGTGCGGATCTTCAGAATTCCCTAACAATTCATTTTCGTTGAAATATTCTACCGAAGCATAATCAGTAATTCCTGGTTGAACATTTAAAATCTGACGTTGGTCGTCTGTGTATAAATCAACAAATTCTTTGACTTCAGGGCGCGGACCAACGATGCTCATCTCCCCTTTCAAGACATTGATAAACTGAGGAAATTCATCCAATTTAAACTTTCTTAAGAAGTAACCTGAGTTTGTAATTCGAGGATCGCGCATACCAACCGTTAATTTACCCGCTTTGTCTGCATCTTTTCGCATTGAACGAAATTTCAACATTTTAAATGGAATTCCATATTTACCAATTCGCTCCTGCTTATAAAACACACCACCTTTTGATTCTAGTAAAATCCAGACAGCCATAACAATTCCAATCGGAAGAAATACACTCAGAATAATGAGAGAAACAAGTATGTCGAAAATTCTTTTCACTAATTAAAATAAAAGAATGAAAAAATGAAGGAATGAAGGAATGAAGGAATGTTCTTATTCATTTGATCTCAAATTATTTTTAACGATTGGCTTTTGATGATTTTAATATGCTCGTTAAAATTACAATTAATTCGCCGCAATCATTTGTCAGTTCCTTTAAATTTGGATTTGAATAAATATCCGATGCCTGAATCAGTCTTAACCAATATTTTGCCTCTTTAGCTTCTTTTAAAGATATTTGAAGTTTCGCAATGAACTCTGCCTTTGAAATTGCACCTTGTGATTCTTCTATGTTTGCACCAATACTGGTTCCACTTTTTAATAACTGGCGAGAAATAACGTATTCTTTTTTTTCATTTTGCATTTGAAATGAAAACTTTACGATTTTAACAGCAAAATCAAAACTCTTAGTTACAATTATATTCTCTTTCATCGTCCTTACAGAAAACTTAATTCCTTAATTCCTTAATTCCTTAATTCCTTAATTCCTTAATTCCTTAATTCCTTAATTCCTTACAAAACCGAATCAACAGCTTTCTTCACAGCATTTACAACCGTTTGAACTTGCTCATCCGTCAAATTATAATATACTGGCAATGAAATTTCATTGTGGTATTTATTCCATGTTTCAGGATAATCTTCCATTTTGTAACCGCGTTTTTTGTACGCCGTCAAGGTTGGTAAAGGTAAAAAGTGAACATTCACCGAAACATCTTGATCAAAAATCACTTGCATGATCGCATCGCGTTGTGCTTCAGTAATATTTGCAATGCGCAACTGATATAAATGATAACAACTTATTTTGCTTTCTGTCGTGTGAAGTGGTGTAATTGCCCATGATTCATTTGCAAAAGCAGCATCGTATTGTTCGAAAATCGATTTTCTTCGATCTAAATTCTCTTGATAGCGTTCCAATTCAACCAAGCCAATAGCAGCTTGTAAATCGGTCATGTTGCATTTAAAACCTGGTTCTTCAACATCATAACGCCAGTTACCTTTTTGCGTTTTTGCCAAAGCATCTTTGTTTTGACCATGCAAAATCATTGTACAAAACGTTGTATAGATTTCATCGTGATCAAAATTATCTGGCAAATTGAAACACAAAGCGCCACCTTCAGCTGTTGTCAAATTTTTCACTGCATGAAACGAAAAAGAGCTAATGTCAGTCAGAGAACCTGAACGTTTTCCATTGTAGGTTGCTCCAAAACTATGCGCTGCATCACTGATAACAAGAATACGATCTAATTGCTCTTGTTTTTCGTTATTCGCTGAAAACATCGATCGAATTCCTTCTTCTCTAACCAATGTATTCAATTGGTCATAATCACACGGAAAGCCAGCTAAATCAACAGCAATTATCGCTTTTGTTCTAGGCGTAATTGCATTTCGAACCGCTTCAACTGAAATGTTAAAATCTTCTGGGTTAACATCCACCATGACAGGTGTAGCTCCAGCGTGTACAATTACATTTGCACTTGCACAATACGTGTAAGCAGGAAGAATCACTTCATCACCTTCTTGAATTCCCCACCAATTCAATAACACCTGCATTCCCATGGTCCAAGAATTGACTGCAACCGTAGTTTTACAACCACAGTATTCAGTTATTTTCTTTTCAAAAAGTTTAGTTCGAGGACCAGTTGTAATCCAACCACTTTGCAAAGCAGCTGTAACCTCATCAATGACTTTTTGATCTATTCTTGGTGGTGAAAATGGAATCATACAAATAATTTTAGTGTATTCGAATAACGCTTCGAAGTTAAGGATTATCTCGACAATCGTTTTTGTTTATCGGAAGGTTTTTTATTCAAAAGCATAAATTCAAAAATACCTTTTAAATAGCCTAAGCCATAACTAATATGAAGCAAAGGAAAAGTGATTAAAACATCCGTGAAATTCACCTTTTTATCTTCAGAAACAACATTGGCTGAAACATAAATTGCCAATAAAACATACATCATTAATGGAACCGAAGCCATAAGGAAGACGATTGGTGAAATGAACATCAATGGCAATAATAACGCTAAGTAACTCACAAATAATGGCGGAACCAATTGGCGGAGTGTTGTAACTGACTTGTGTTTTCGATTTACATAAACTTTCCAATAACCGTATTGAAAAAATTGACGCCAAAGACCTGAGTAATTCCCTCGCACATAATATCTCAACGAACTATCATTGTCATAATAGATTTTCCCACCTTCATTTGTCACACGAAAATTGAAATCATCGTCTTGAT
>JBDKHH010000007.1:0-3200 GCA_039797785.1 Bacteroidota bacterium
AACTGGTCGAATATCTTTAACATTCATTTGCAATGTTTCGCGATCACGCCATTTATTTGATTCAAGCGTAAACACAACATCGAACGGTAAGCCAGAAGCCACATCATCAATTTTATCTCCAAGATTAAAACCAATTCCTTCAACAATTACATCTGAACTCGGTTGCGTCATTGACAACTTCAAATGCACTTCTTTGAGTAAGCGAATATCCGTTGAAAAAACATTCTTTGCCATGAAAACAGGCTTCATATTTCCTGGTCCATGCGGTTCAAATTGTTCCAAAATGCGCTTTAATCGTGGAATTTTCATTCGGTTTTCTCCAGGAGTGAAAATTTCATTGAAATCCAATTCCAAATCAACTTCTTGTTCGGGTGTTTGATCTTCAAGGGAAATGGATTCAGCAACCACCTTTTCAAACGTTTCTTTGAAAGCTGCGACATTTTCCAGAGCCATAGTCATTCCAGCAGCATGCGTGTGTCCACCAAATTGTTCCAATAAATGCTCACACTTTATCAAAGCAGCATGAATATCAAAATTACTGACGGTTCGAGCTGATCCTGTTGCTTTTCCATTCGATTCCGTTAAAACAATTGTTGGACGATAATGCTTTTCAATTAAACGCGAAGCCACAATTCCAACAACCCCTTTGTGCCAATCATTTTTGAAAACAACCGTAGATTTTGCAGTTGAAGCTGAAACATCTTCATCAATCATTTCCAAAGCCTGAGCTGTAATTTCTTGATCCAATTCTCTTCTTTCCTTGTTATCTGCATCAATCGCTAAGGCAAGCTCTTTAATTTCATCTATTTTTTGAGAAATCATCAATTCAACGGCATGCTTTCCTGAACGCAAACGACCTGCTGCATTTATTCGCGGTGCTATTGTAAAGACAACATCGGTTAAGGTTACAGGAAACTCTCGCTTGGCAATTTTCAATAATTCGACAAATGCTGGACGTGGTTGATCATTCAATTGCTTCATTCCATGGTAACACAAAATACGGTTTTCACCCGTTACAGGCACAATATCAGCGCCAATACTCACTGCTAACAAATCAAGAAATCCGAACAATTCATGTTGGTTCCAATCATTTTCCACACATAAACCTTGCAATAATTTAAAGCCTACACCGCAACCAGAAAGCTCTTTATACGGATAAAGGCAATCCGACCGTTTTGGATCCAAGACCAAACAATCTGGTAACTCACTTCCCGGATTGTGATGATCACACACAATAAAATCAATTCCTTTTTCTTTGGCGTAACGTACATGATCAACAGAACGAATACCACAATCCAACGAAATAATTAACGAAAATCCATGCTCGGCTGCAAAATCGATTCCTTGAAAACTTACTCCATACCCTTCAGTATAACGATCGGGAATGTAATAATCAATTGCAGCGTGTTTATCGTTTAGAAAACCGTACATCAAAGCAACGGCTGTTGTTCCATCAACATCGTAATCACCAAAAAGAAGTATTTTCTCGTCTTTTTCAATTGCACGATTTACACGATGCACAGCCTCATGCAAATCCTTCATTAAAAATGGATCATGTAAGTCTTCTAACTTTGGTCTAAAAAAAGATTCAGCTGTTTCAAATGTTGTTATTCCTCGTTGAATTAATAATTGTGCGACAATGCGATCTACTTTGAGTGTTGAACGAAATTCTTCTACTAGTGTACTTTCTACCGGCGTTTTGACAAGCCATCTTTTTTGCATAATTTTCAGTTTTCTTATTTAAGTTAATAAAAATTGGCGCATTGAAGCAAGAAAAAAAATTATTGAATCCATAAAAAATATAAAATGAAGGTTTTAACAAGT
This sequence comes from Bacteroidota bacterium, assembly GCA_039797785.1. Classification (GTDB taxonomy): domain Bacteria; phylum Bacteroidota; class Bacteroidia; order Flavobacteriales_D; family Crocinitomicaceae; genus M0103. The sequence continues at coordinate 1,825 of JBDKHH010000007.1, forward strand.
ATTATCTCAGTCGTATTTCTCACTCTTTCTTGCGTCGCTCAAACATCTTACGATTTCTCCAACACATTGCCACCAAATGCCCCAGAAATTAGCACTGTACAAAAAGCATTTTTTGGTGTTTACTCAAGTGATTCTGCCGATATCGATTATGAATTTAGCGCCAACGGAATTTTTGCAATTTCAACAATTTATAACCGTATTTCCCGTGAAACAGTTCGCGAATCATCTAAATATCGTGTAGAAAACGGCCATTTATTTGGTGTTCAAAAAGACGATTCAATTCCATGTATTCTTGAAGGTGATTCCTATGTTTTTGGTATTAAATACAAGGAGCAAATCATTGGTGGAACTGCCCAACATAAATTGGTTCAGCTCACCACGAATTCCTTTATCATCAATTTCAAAGAAAATGAAACCTATACACCTTCCCTATTCGAATTTAAAGGAAAAACACTGAGTGTTCGTCATTTTACCTACGAATCAGAAGCAACAGTTTTCGATGGAATTGCTTCCCGAAAATCTGCTGCATCAAGTCAAATGAATACGATTAGTTTGAACCCAACACTTGAAGAATGGAACAAAATCCCACTAACTTCAATCATGACGAGCCCCACGGTTTTTAAACGTTAATTATCTTCCGTCTCCGTCTAACAAATTTCCTAGTCCGCCCAAAATACTTCCTTCTTCTTTGCGTGGTCCAGTTCCGTATGAAAGAATTCGTGACGCCAAACGCGAAATTGGCAATGTTTGCAACCAAACTTCACCTGGTCCTTTCAAAGTTGCAAAGAACATTCCTTCGCCACCAAACAAGGTGTTTTTAATTCCTCCAACAAATTGGATGTCATAATCAACCTCTTGTGTATAGGCAACAATACAACCTGTATCAACGCGTAACACTTCTCCAGGCTTCAAAGTGCGTTTCAAAATATGTCCGCCCGCGTGACAAAAAGCCATTCCATCACCTTCTAATTTTTGCATGATGAACCCTTCACCACCAAATAATCCTGTTCCCAATTTTCGTTGAAACTCGATTCCAATTGCAACACCTTTTGCGGCACACAAGAATGAATCTTTTTGGCAAATGATTTTTCCATTGTATTCACTTAAATCGATTGGAATAATTTTCCCTGGATACGGCGATGCAAAGGCTACACGCGCTTTTCCAGTTCCGTGATGCGTATATGCTGTCATGAACAAACTTTCACCAGTTAACAAACGTTTTCCAGCTCCCCAAAGTTTACTCATGAATCCTCCAGAATTGGATTGCGTGCTGCCATCTCCAAAAATGGTTTCCATTTGGATTCCATCGTCCATGAACATAAAAGAACCCGCTTCAGCAATTGCTGTTTCTTGCGGATCCAATTCAATTTCTACCA
>JBDKHH010000008.1:0-8276 GCA_039797785.1 Bacteroidota bacterium
ATTACAATTCTGCATTTAGCACATATTGTATTTACTTTACTGTACATGATTAAACTTACAATAGCCTCATTTAGAGGTAAATACAATAGTGACAACAGCCTGTCATTAAGGCTCGGTGCAATTTTCTGGCATTTTTTAGGACTATTATGGGTCTATTTGTTGCTTTTTTTACTTTTTATTCATTAAACTTGCATAAAAATTTTTAGTAATGGCAGGACACGCTTCTAATCAGATTGATGCTAGTACACTTTGGGGAGGGAAAATTTCTCCTTTTAGTACAAGCTATGGAAAGTTGATGATGTGGTTCTTCCTTGTGTCTGATGCATTGACATTTGGAGGACTATTAGTTGCTTACGGATTTACACGCCACGATGCACAAGATGCATGGCCAATCGGTGAGGAAACTTTCAATTCTTTACCATTCTTAGGTCACGGATATCCGTTAATCTATGTTGCCTTGATGACGTTCATTTTGATCGTTTCATCTGTAACAATGGTATTGGCTGTTGAGGCCGGTCACCGTATGGATAAAAAAGGTGTTATCAAATGGATGATTGCTACTATTATCGGTGGTTTCTTTTTCGTTGGTTCTCAAGCGTGGGAGTGGAGTCACTTCATTCACGGTTCTGAATTTGGAAAAGTTGAATTAGCAGATGGTTCTCAAGCAATTGTTAAAGGACACTTCGGAGAGCTTAAAAACTTTGAAGTTCTTGAAGCAGGAAAACATCACAAAAAAGGAGATATTATTAAAGATGATTTGATGCATCAATTCCAACATGCAGTTGTTGCTGGTAAAATCAATAATGGTATTATTACCCTGCATGACGGTTCAAAAGCGAAAGTGAACAAAGCTGCTGATGAGCATATGGAGTTGATCATTAAAAAAGATGGAAAAGTAAATAAAGTAGGAACGCACATCAAAGATCAAAAGGCGTGTGATATGTACTACGAAGCAATCAACTCAGGAACTCCTCGCAAAGTAATTTACGGAGCAAACTTAGAAGAAAACGAATACGGTCCACAACAATACGGTCAATTCTTCTTCTTCATTACTGGTTTTCACGGTTTCCACGTGTTCTCAGGGGTAATGATCAACATCATTATTTGTTTGGGTGCGGTTAGAGGTGTTTACCACAAAAGAGATCACTACGAAATGGTAGAAAAAACTGGACTTTACTGGCACTTTGTCGATTTAGTTTGGGTATTCGTATTTACATTCTTCTACCTAGTATAATTTTAATTCGAAAAATTCTTAGTTATGTTAAGAGACGACGTTATAGAATATTCTTTGGATACTCACCACAGTGAGGAGCAAGGAAAAGCAATCAGAAAGAAAATTTGGATGGTAACCGCATTGTTAACTGCGATTACGGTTGTTGAAGTTGCTTTGGGGGCATTCATTAAGCAAAGTTCAGGTGCTTGGCCATTTGTAAAATGGTCTTTTATTATCATGACTTTGTTAAAAGCAGGATACATCGTTTTAGTGTTCATGCATTTAGGTGACGAGAAAAAAAGTTTGAAATACGTAATTTTAGTTCCTTACTTTTTATTTATGGCTTATTTGATTTACATCGCTTTGATGGAAGCAATGGCTGTTGGTAATGCATGGGAAACTTACGGAGGATAAAATAATTTGGATTTATGGCTGTTAAAACTACTGCCGGACGAATAAAAGTATTATACGTTTTTTTACTTTTATTTGGTCCGGCTTTGTTATTGATGTTCATTTCTACACGTGGATGTGAACACAAATTCCAAACACTTGATGATTATGGTCAGGCTGTGAACTATTCGTTTACGGATGCACGTGGTAAGAAATTTACTTCGAAAGATTTTGAAGGAGACATTGTAATTGTAACAACAATTCAAGAAACATGTCCTGATAGTTGTGCCATTTCATTGTGGCACGTTGGGCAGGCAACCTACCGTAATATTCGTCAAAACAAGCATAAACGTTTGAAGCAAGTGAAAATTATTTCTTTTGCAACTGATGGTGAAGGAAATCCGATAACTGATTTGACGACAATTAATAAAATGTTGTATGACAGGATAGAAGGCTATGATCCAGATTTATGGTACTTAGCTACTGGTGATGCGCGATCATTATATAATTTCGAGCACAATAACGAAAAATTACTGAAACAGGGTAAAGAATATTTTGGTGGTGAAGCGTTTCAGGAACTTATTTTGTTGTTAGATAAGAAAAACCATTTACGAATGGTCCTTTCAGGTAAAACAGAAGGCATGATTCGTCGCATGAATGAAGATGTTGCTTTACTTCAGAAAGAATATGATAAAGCGAGAGCTAAAAAAGAAAAGTCAAAAAAAAAATAGTGGTGTAGAATGAAATTTGTCATTGCATTCAGTTTATTTGTTTTGATTGCAGCATGTTCTTCCAAAGAAGAAAAGAAACATGTTCTACCATTTATTGGAAATTTCGACATTGAATACAAGCTGGTAGATGGTGTTGAAGTCACAGATACAGTTTATCCAACCGTTCCATATTTTTATTTCCGAAATCAAGATTCGGCTTTGGTGAAAAGTACGGATATGAAAGGAAAAGTATGGATTGCTGATTTTTTCTTCACAACGTGTCCAACGATTTGTCCTACAATGACAAAGAACTTAAAAGCATTGAATGATGCTACACAGGATTTGAAAAATGATGTTCAATTCATGTCGATCTCAATTAATCCAGATCATGACTCTCCTTCTGTACTAAAGAAATACAAAGAGCATCATGGTATTACGACGTCAAATTGGCAATTTTTCTGCGGAAACGAAGAAGAAACCCACACACTAGGAATTGAGAATTTTCAAATATTTGCTGGTCGTGATGACGAAGCAGAAGGAGGATATGCCCATTCAGGTGCTTTTACCTTAGTGGACAAAGAAGGATATGTTCGAGGTGTTTATTTAGGAACAGATAAAAAACAAGTTGAACGATTAGAGAAGGATTTACGTTTACTATTAAAAGAAGAATATGGAATTAATGGATCAAAGTAAAGCAGCAAATGCGAAAAAATTAATCATTGCACTTTCTGTTGTTATTCCGCTTGCTGTAGCAGCATTATTTAAAATTAGAATTGGTGATTATAACTTGACATTTTTACCAGGGATTTATGCGACGATTAATGCTTTGACAGCACTTGTGTTAATTGGTGCGTTAAGAGCGGTTAAAGCAAAGAAAATTGAACTGCATAGAGGATTAATTCGCTTGGCACTGTTATTATCATCTCTGTTTTTAGTGTTGTATGTGGTGTATCACATGACATCCGATTCTACAATGTATGGTGACACCAACCATTCTGGAACCTTGGATATTTTGGAAAAAGCAAAAGTTGGAATGACAGCCTATGTTTATTATGTTTTACTGATTTCTCATATTTTATTGAGTGTTGCAGTTATTCCAGTTGTATTGTTCACGTATTTATTTGCATGGCAAGGCAATTACGAAAAACACAAAAAATGGACGAAAATTGCGTTCCCTATTTGGTTGTATGTTGCTGTTTCAGGAGTTATTGTTTACTTCATGATTAGTGGTTATTACGTTCGATAAAAGAAGCAGTAAAACCTTAATTCGATTATAATCTATTATCAATAAAAAAAGTCGTGTATTGCTACACGACTTTTTTATTTCTACTTGATTAAGGCTATTAATCGTTCAATGTTATTTTGATCATTGCATCTTCTTTGTCTTTCTTGTATACTTCAAGTAAGAATGTTTTGTCTGCAACGTTGTTGATACGTGTCACTTGGAATTGATATGCTTTGATACCATCCAAATTTTCTAATTCAGCAACTGTATGGCGTTCAACTGTCCCGTCAGCATCGCTTACTTTGAAAGCACTTAAGTAACCACCAGCTCCATTTTTGTGCTCAGCAGGAACTTTGTTTAAAGCTAAATCTGCATTTTTTGGATTGTCTACGAATAAAATATAGTGATCACCATTGTTTTCAGCATATTTGATACTTAATTGTCCTTCAGCATATGGCAAGTAAGAATCACCTGTAACGTATGCTTGATTTTTAGGTAATTTTTTCGACCAAGCAACCTTTCCATCTGCGTTGATTTTAGTGATCACAACATGACCAAAATGGTTAACTGTTGCAGTTGATGTCATTACCATTTCTGTGCGAATGTATTGTTGTTCACCAATAATGATATAACTTCCATCAGCTTGAGCAACAAACTCTAACATTTTTAAATCTGCAATACCAGCTTTACCAGCTTCTTCACGTGATTTAATTTTTTCTTGTTCTTTTTCAGTATTGTATTGTTGAATAAGATCTAATGGGAATTCATAATTCCATACATCCGAAACTTCTCCGTCTTTCGTCATTTTAAAACAATAGATACCGTTCGTATTGAAACTTAATGCTGAATTACCAGTCCAGTTAACTTTAAAGTCATATCCATTTGCGTAATAACCAGCACATGTAATGTTTCCATTTTTATCTTCTAATAAATTGAAACGTTGGAATACCAATTTACCATCAATATCTAAAGGATTTTGAATAACTTCTTTTTGATTTTTAATCGTTAGTAATTCAAATTTTTTCTTTTCGTTTAGATAAATCAGCATGTAAGCATTACCTTCTGAATCAATTGTATAAGCAAGATTGTTCATTTCTTTCTCTGTATAAGGCATTTTAACCTCTCCAGCCCAAAGTTTACCCATTTTGGAATCAAATACACAAAAACCAATTTCATCTTTGTTTACAGCATCTGATTTTTCAGCAGGTTTAACACGATATTGAATCAACACTTTTGATTTATCAAATGATTGATAAACATCAAATTTAGTTCCGTCCAATTTAAGAAAACGTTGATCAGACTCACTTACTGGAGTTCTTCCATCCTCATCGCGTCCACAATTTGTAACTGGACGACTTGTTGTGAAAAGTGTTTTAGATTCTTTAAACGTTCCTGTTGCAACGTCAATTTCACGTGAATAAATTGTAAATGTTTTGTCTGCTTTATTGTAAGCTTCAAAAATGTAAACTAATGCATCTTTCGTTTGAATGATACGTTGAACTTTAGCATATTTTGGAAAATCCTCATATACTTTTCTTGAAGTTTCTTTCATTGTGGTTGCATCGTACCCTTGAATGGTAACTAATTCTCCATCCGTTTTAACAGAGATAGTTTTGTTATCAGCAACTGTTACGTATTTTTTGTGTTTAGCATCCACAACTGGAAATGGTTTAGAAGCATCTAAAGTAAAATCTTTAGACAACTTCACCTGACTCATCGAATAAAAAGTCAATGTGGTGAAGATTAAAAAGAGTGTTTTGTTCATAAATGATAAGATTAATATTATACAGGTCAAATATACTTATTTCAGCAAACTAAAGTGATAGAGATTCACTTTTTAAAGTATGGTTTTGATAGATTTATGATTTGTTGCCAAACGATTTCAGATGAGACATCCCAACTAAATTGTTTGGAACGTTCTAAGCCAGCAATTGCAAGTTGCTGTTGTAATAGTTTATCTGAATAAAATTCAGCCATTTTTGCTGCGATATCTTGCACATCAAAAGGATCACAATAAAGAGCAGCATTGCCTGCTACTTCTGGAAGTGAAGTTAGATTCCCCGAAATAATTGGTGTTCCGCATTTCATTGCTTCTACGAGTGGAATTCCGAATCCTTCAAAGTAGGGAACGTAAGTTAAAGCAAACGCACTAGCTGTAATTTTTGAAAGTTCTTCGATTGGCAAATGCCCAGTGAAATGAATTTGGCTTCGTTCTTTTTCAGACAATTCCAATTGAAGAGGATTGTTTTTCCAAAGCGATTCACCAACAATGACAAGTTGAACCTCTGAATGCGTTTCGTGCTTAAACTTGACGAAAGCTTCAATTAAGCGTTTCACATTTTTTCGAGGATGAATAGCTCCGACAAATAAAAAGTACGGTAAATCGTTTGAATATGCTTTTCTGACAAGAACCTTTTCATCTTCATCCAATGGTTTGAAATAATCCGAAGCACCGTTCCACGCTACGGTAATTTTTTCGCCCGTAAGCTGGTATTGCTTAATTAAGTCTTGTTTCGAATACGCTGAAACAGTTATAATTTTGTCTGCTTTCTTGGCAAATTTCGGAACGTAATGTTTTAGGTATTTTAAGGCTGAAAAAGGCAAATCTTTCGGATAATGTTCAAAATTGATATCATGAATTACAGCAATTTGAGGAACATTCGAACCTAATGACAAATAGCCATCCGGGGAAAAGAAAACGTCAATTTTATGTTTTTTCAAAGCACGTTTTACTGCCAATTCAAACCAATAAATGAATAAAAATGGATGACGAGCCGGTGGTGAAAGAACAATGGGCGTAACGTTTGGGCCAAAAATAAATTTCTGATCAAAAGGGCGATCAAAGAAAAACACAAACTCATGTTCGGGATGATTTTGAACGAGTCGTTTTGTGATTTCAAAAGTATACCAACCAAAACCTTCCATCTTTGACGAAAGCAGAAATCGGGTATTTATAGCAATTCTCACGAACAGTTAAAAGTTCAAAATGTAATTAGAACGCTTTTCTTTTCCAATTGTTGTTGCAGGACCATGACCGCAATGAACAACTGTGTCTTCTGGAAGCTGAAACATGATTTCGTGAATCGATTTTTTCAAAATTTCGATATCGCCACCAGGTAAATCAACACGACCGAAACTTCCGTTGAACAAAACATCTCCGTTGATTACAAATTTATTTTCTGCATTGTAAAATACAACATGACCCGGCGCATGACCTGGCGTGAAAAAAACATCCAATTCAATTCCACCAAAAACTAGTTTGTCGCCGTGATTTAAAAAATGTGTTGGATCAGGTGATGGCTCATATCCTTGAAAACCATAAACATGTGCATAATTTTCAACCGAATGAAGTGTCGTTAAATCTTCTTTGTGTAAATAATAATCCAACTTGAACGTGCGCAAGACAAAACAGTTCCCTAACACATGATCAATATGTGCATGTGTACTTAAAAGAGCGAGAGGTTTTAAATTGTTCGTGCGGATATATTCAAGAAATTCGTTTTGTTCTTCTCGGTCATAACAACCTGGATCAATAATTACACAGTTATTGGATTCATCTGATAGAATGTATGTGTTTTCTTGAAAGCCATTAAAAGAAAAAACGGTGATATTTATTTTCATACCCTTGAATTTGAATGCCAAAGTTAGAAATTTAAAAGAAGGAAGTCATTGTTTCTGGTAACAATGCTTTTGTTTTAGGCATCATTTTTGAAAGTCAATCGTTATATTTGTCAAAAATTTGAAATCATGAAGTATACATTACTTTTTATTGTTGGAATTCTTTTAGCAAGCTGTGGAACAAAAGTTCCGTACACAAATGAAATTAGAGATGAGTTTAGCTTAGATTCAGATAAGCAAATGCGTAAAGTTCAATTCTTTACATCTGCAACAATTATTTTGGAGAAAAGTAAATCACAAGAAGGTCAAGGAACAACTGACGACGGAGCATTGGTTACCAGTTCAAGTAGTGAACAAGACCGTGTAATTATACCGGTAAACACAAAATGTATTTTTGAAGGTTACGGACCGAATGGTGAATTAATGTTACGTTTCGAAACAGGAGTTGGGAAAACAATTACGTTTGCTGTTCGTGCAAATCAAGCTTCAGGAAAATATTATTTGGTGGCTGATTGGGCGCAAGATAAAGGAGGAAAGTTAACCTACGGTAACGAAACATATTACGCCAATTCTTCAAGTGGGAATGCTTACTTAATGGTTGTTTTGAAAAAACTTCAAAAAACAAAACGTAAGGATCGTGTTGTAAAAGGAATGAAAGTATAATCGTCCAAATAAACGAATTGAAGGCTACAGAGATGTAGCCTTTTTTTATGTAAAGGATTGATTCTTTACAAAAATTTAATATAACTTACATCGTCTGTTCATTTCGAATTTGACAATTTTGTAAAATGAATTTGATTAATCGGGAATTAAGTTGGTTAGCGTTTAACGAGCGTGTATTGCAAGAAGCTTTGGATCCTAGGGTTCCTTTGGTTGAACGTATGCGTTTTTTGGGAATTTATTCGAATAACTTGGATGAGTTTTTTCGTGTGCGTGTTGCCAATTTGCGACGAATGATTGCCGTTCATAAACGAACAGTTGAAGGCTTTGAAGGAACGCCAGCGGAGTTGTACATTGAAATTCGAAAGAAGGTCATGAAGCAACAAGAAAAATTTGAATTGGCGTATCAGAAAATCGTTGATGAATTAGCGGAAAAAGGAATTTTTCATTTGGATGAAAC
>JBDKHH010000009.1:0-8074 GCA_039797785.1 Bacteroidota bacterium
CCTGAAGGATTTCTACGTGTTCCGTATTGTGTAGCAAATTGAGTTGGCAATAACCAAGAGTTCAAGAAGTCAGCACCAACACTAACAATCGTTTTAGCTTTAGAGAAATCATAATCAGGAATTAACTCAACTCCGAATGAATCTTTATTTGCCAAACGCATTCCAGCGTAAGAAACAGCATCATATTGAATATGTTCAAATTTAGCTGGATTTTCAACTGCTCCAAGTGAAGCTGCTAATTCACCAATTGCCATTCCTAAAGAAGGACTAATTACTGTATTTGAAACTAAAACAACTTTTTTCGCTGCTTTTAAACCTGCTTTTACACCATCGTCAACTTTTGACCAAGATTTCCCTTGACCATCAATTGTTGGTTCTTGCAAACGAGCAGAATCATACAATCCTAAAACAGAAGCAATGATTTGTGCGTTTGTTCCACCAGCTGTAAAACCGAAGTCTTTATTTCCTTTGATATAAATTGGTCGACCTTCACGTGTTTTTACCAAGATACTTGCATACGACACACCATCATAGTATGTAGAAGCGTACCAAGTTGGCATCCCTGGAATAACATTCTCAGGTTTGTTAACGTAAGGAATTGCTTTTGTAACTGGAGCCTCACACGCTGCAACAGTCGCTGCTGCAACACTGAAACCTAAAAACTTTAAGAAATCACGACGTGCTGTTGATGTTTCTTTTAAGTTTTCGTCACCCAAGAATTCATCTACCGACATTTGCGTCGGAAACTCTTGATCCTTTGAATTTAGGAACTCTGGAGTCTCTCTTAATTCCTCAAGACCTTTCCAATATTTTCTTGTCATTCCCATATGCTTATTATGACTTCTTCGATTCGTTAATTAATAGTGACATTTTGCACATTCCCAACCACCTAGTTCTGCAACTGATACTTTACCATCTTCTAGGTATTTCTCATACAGTTTCTTGTCGTTGTTCAACAAACGTTTGTGAATTTCATTGTAATATCCATCATTCTTCGTATCGATACCACCAGTAGAAATTTCTTTCTCAGCGTGACACTCAATACACCAACCCATTGTCATTGTAGGTTTCGTCAATGGAATGTTTCCTTCGATTTTATTTAACTCTTCAACTGGCCACACTTTTTGTGTTTCCACTTGTTTCGTCATATCACCGTGACATTGTTTACAATCTACACCACCAACTACTACGTGTTGAGAGTGATTGAAGTATACGTGATCAGGTAAAACGTGAACTTTGTTCCAAACGATTGGTTTCGTTTTTCCAGTGTAAGAACCAGCTCCTTCAGGATTCCATCCAGCTGCTTCGTAAATTTTAGCGATTTGCTCTTGTTGAGCAGGCGTACGACCGTTGATTTGTTTGTGACAGTTCATACAAACATTCACTGAAGGAATACCCGCAGTTTTAGATTTTGTAACTGAACTGTGACAATATTTACAGTCGATTCCATTCGTACCCGTGTGGATTGCGTGTGGGAAAGCAATTGGTTGAGATGGTTGATAATTTTCAACAACACCTATGCTATACAAGCCTAGGAACAATGTAACAACAACACCGATTACAACAACTAAAGAAGCTAAACCAACATATAAACGGTACTTCCATGCCCAAGATTTCAACTCTTCAGCATAAGACATTCCTTCATTTAATGGCTCACCTGCTTCATCCGCCGCTGCAAACTTCAACTGACGACGAACACCGCCAACAGCTAAAATGATTGTAACGAAAATTACGCCTAAAATCAACCAAATCCACCCATTAGAAGTTTCTTCAGTTGTTCCTGCAGCATCTGTTGGAGCAGCAGCACCTCCAGTTGCACCAGCATCACCTGCCGGAGCAGCAGCTGGATCTGGCTGAGAATCAACCCAGTCCAAAATTGCGTCAATGTCCTCTTTCTTCAAATCTGGGAACGCACTCATCGCCGATGGCGACCAAGTCGAAACAGTTTGAGCATAAGGGTCACTTGCCGCAGCAGTTTGCCAATTGTTTACCCATTGATAGATTGAACCTTCCTTGGCTCCACCATCCGTCCATTTCTGACGAACCTGGAAAAGTTTCGGTCCAGTACTATTCTTGTGAGGTTGGTGACAGCTAGCACATTTCGATTTGAAAAGAGCGTCACCTTGAGCGTACGTCGTGAATGATCCAGTCGCTAACACAATCGTTAGAGCGCTGAAACACCAATTTCTAAAGTTTCTAAACATCTGACTTCTAGATATTTTCATGTAAACTACTGTAAGTCTATCGTCAAAAAAACGGTATTTGACGGAAGCAAATTTAGAAGAATCACAGTATTCTATGACAGTTTTATGACAATTTTAATCGATAAAACTGTAATTTATATTCATTCTAAATAAGGATATTCCACTAATCGCTGATTTGTATTGATTTAACAAATTTTAAGAACCTTGAATTTGCAGCATTTTTTAAACATCCATTAGATAACACGTAAGATTTTTTACATTTGCATAAAATCGTTTAACATGAAGGCTGCAATCCAAATTCTAATTATCAGTTTCCTTTCAATTAATGCATATTCTCAAACTGGAAATGTTGAAATAATTAAAGACGCAAGAATTGATGCTTTGGTCAAAAAACAAGGCATGGTAATTCCACCAGCTACATCGCCTCAAATCACAGGATATCGTGTTCAACTTTTCTTTGATTCTGATCGAAAATTAGTAGACGAAGCAAGAAGTAAATTTGTAGCAGCTTATCCGAAGGTTGATTCATATGTAGTATTTACTGCACCGAATTATGTATTGAAAGTAGGCGATTTCCGCTCAGAACTGGAGGCAGAGCGAATTAAAGACAATTTATTTAGAGATTTTCCTACAAGTTTTATTGTTAAAGAATTGGTTAATTTACCTCGTATCGACCAAGATTAAGGATAATTGAGTTAGCAGCTTTTGCTCCAGTTGAAACCGCTCCTTGGATCAAATATCCTCCCGTTGGAGCATCCCAATCCAACATTTCACCAACACAATAATAATTAGGTAATTTTTTCAATTGAAAATTATCATCTATTTCAGTTAAATCAATTCCACCAACTGTCGATATAACCTCATCAATTGGTCGTAAACCAACAACCGGCAATTCAAATGACTTAATAAGATTTGCTAATTTTTCGGTATTCAAATAATCTTCCTTTGACACCGAATCTTTGATCCATTGAATCGCAATTTTTGAAAGTTTCAAATTTTTCAATCCTTCGGTAATATTCTTTGCCTTTTGCAAGCGATTTACAATATCACTTTCATCAAGCGACGGCTTAAAATCGATAACTATTTTATGACCATTTCTGAAATCACGATTCATCGCATAGGCCGGTGCTCCTTCTAATCCATATCGTGTCAAAACGACATCTCCCAATTTGGAATATTCAGCCGAAATCAAACGACAATTCTTTATATGGCCACCTTCCAAATCTTCATCAAGAAATTTTGAATCCAAGACTAAACCACTATTGCTCGCTTCAAATGGGACACATTTAATGTTCTTTTTTGTAAAGATTTCAAACCAATCACCTAATGAACCTGTTTGTTGCCAAGATCCACCGCCCAAAGCGACTATTTTTGCATCTGACTCAATTGATAATTGACCTTGTTTCGTTTCAAAAACAAGATTAGACAACTCAACTTGATTCAGCTTATGCTCATAGTGAAATGACGCACCATTCGCAGTCAAATAATTCAACCAGGCATTCAACACTTCGATAGGTTTAATTCCTTTTTTAGGAAAAATCTTACCAGAGGAACCAACATAGGTTTCTATCCCAATTTTTGTCAGAAAAACAATGAAATTTTGAGGAGTGAAAAAACGTACTGCATTTTTAACTAATTCACTATCATATTTATCACAAAAAGAAACGAGTTCTTCCACATTGGTTAAATTAAAACCGCCGTGCCCAGCGACTAAAAACTTTCGTGCGGGAGCTTTTTTATGATCGTAAAACTGAACATTAAAACCGTTTTCCACGAGCAAGGTTCCCGCCATTAATGCAGCAGGACCAGTTCCAACGATTGCAATACTTCCTTTTTTCATTTGGTCAAATTTAAGGACAAGTTTCACGAATAGCGAATCGGTTTAATATATTTGCAGTATGAATGAACAATTCGGCAAGGAATACAAGCTGTGTAGTCAAAAAATAATCGATACCATTTTCATTGAAAAGAAGAGTGTCAAAGCCTACCCGTTTGTTTTATCCTATTTAGAATTGCCCTTACCTAGTTCTACTCCATTTCAAATAACAGTTTCTGTTCCCAAACGAATTTTTAAAAAAGCGCACGACCGAAATCGAATAAAACGATTGATGCGTGAATGTATTCGAAAGAATAAATTAAATTTAGAACCGTTTTTAATTGACAACACGAAACAAGTGGCACTATTTATGATTTATACTGCCCGCGAAGAACTCACAATTGAACTTCTTCAGAAAAAAACAAAACAACTTTTCAAACAATTGATCGATGAACTATCAAAAGACACAAAAAACTAATTCAATGCGTCGTATTCTATTAAGTGTTGGTTTTGCCTTTACGTTTATTGCGAATCTACATGCTCAAAGTAATGGATTTGAAGTAATAAAAAACATGGAGTTGATGGACCAAATCTATCAGCACCTTGAAATGTATTATGTTGACGAACCACAGACAGGAAAGCTTTCAAAAGTTGGAATTGATGCAATGCTGAAAGAATTAGATCCTTACACTGTTTATTATCATGAATCAAACATTGAAGATTACCGCTTGATGACAACTGGTCAATACGGTGGAATTGGTTCATTGATTCGTAAAATTGGTGAGTTCACATACATTGCAGAACCTTATGAAGGAAATCCTGCAGAAAAATCTGGATTAAAAGCAGGTGATAAAATCATTTCAATTGATGGCAAGACAATGATTGGAATTCCATCGGATGATGTTTCTAATTCGTTGAAAGGTCCAAAAGGAACAACAATTGAAATTGAAGTTGAACGTGAAAACGAAGGGAAAAAGAAAATTTCTGTAACACGCGATGAAATTAAGCTACCAGATGTTCCTTATTCGGGAATGTTAAACGAAACGGTTGGTTATATCAAATTGAATAGTTTTACGAATACGGCCTCTTCTGATGTTAAAACTGCTTTTATCGATTTAAAAGCAAAAGGTATGACTGAATTGGTGCTGGATTTACGCGGAAATGGCGGTGGTTTATTAATTGAAGCTGTAAAAATTGTCAATTTGTTCGTGAAAAAAGATCAGGTAGTTGTTACGACAAAAGGACGCGTTGCAGAAGAAAATCGCACATACAAAACAATGGAAACACCAATGGACTTAACTATTCCTTTGACTGTTTTGATTGATGAAGGATCTGCATCTGCGAGTGAAATTGTTGCTGGAAGTATTCAAGATTTAGATCGCGGTGTAATTATCGGGACTACTTCTTATGGAAAAGGTTTAGTACAACGCACGTACGATTTGAAATACGGTTCGAAAGTTAAATTGACGATTGCAAAATACTACACTCCATCTGGAAGATGTGTTCAACGTTTGGAATACTACGAACGTGAGGACGGTGAAAAACCGAAAGAAATTGCTGATTCTTTATTGAAAATTTTTAAAACGAAAAATGGTCGTGATGTAATTGATGGCCGAGGAATTGAACCTGATGTTGAAATTGATGAAAAAGAATTGAGCCGTCTTACTGCAACCATTTATGCCAATAACTTAGTATTTAATTATGCAACAAAATATGCATCGTCACATCCGACAATTCCTGCCGCTAAATCATTTAGTTTGAGTGACGAAGAATACAATGCCTTCAAAGCATACGTTTTAAAAGAAGAATTCACGTATTCAACAGCTTCCGAAGAAATGCTTAAGAAAATGAAAGCAACAGCTGAAGAAGAAGGTTTCTATGGCGATTCAAAAGCTGAATATGATGCTTTAATGGCGAAAGTTGTACCGTCAAAAGAACGTGATTTGGAGAAATTCAAAAGCGAAATTAAAATGCTTTTGGAAAATGAAATTGTATCCCGTTATTATTACCAAAAAGGTCGAGCTGAAAACTCGTTTGTTTCAGATGATTACATTACAAAGGCATTGGAAATTTTGAAAAACAAAGTAGAATACAATACTATTTTGGGGAATTAATCGTTAGTACATTACCCAAAACAAACTACGTATGTTGAACCGATTTTTCGGTACGAATTTTCACACCTCTTTCCATTTATTCGGAATTAGTGCTTTTGCCGTTGGTCTTCCAACGAGTAAGGTTATATTATCGCTTGCATCCATGTTGCTTCTATTGAATTTACTGCTAGAAGCTGATTTCAAAAGTTATTGGAAAAACATACGTTCGAATCGTTTATTAGTAGTTCTATTTTCCTTTTGGAGTTTACATTTGATTGCTTTACTCTGGACAACTGATTTCTCTTACGCCTTTAATGACATTCGAATTAAAGTTACACTGCTTTTAATTCCGTTAATTTTAGTTGCCAAGCCTATTCAAAAAGAACAAGTACTGATTCTACCTCTCGGATTTTTTATTGCTAGTCTTTTTGTAACTTCTTTCTACAATTACGCTTGTTTCAATCAGTGGATTGGGCAGTACCACTATGAAGACATTCGCGGTTTATCACTATTCGGATCGCATATTCGCTATGGAATTCTTATCGCAATGGGCGCTGGAATAAGTTTGTATTATTCATATAAAAACAACACGCTTTTTAGACTCGTATTTCTTTTTTTATATACTTGGTTTAGCTATTACACTTACTATTCTCAAATCATATCGGGCGTTGTTGCTCTTTTTGTTGTAACCATAAGTTTCATTTTGTTTTTACTATTTCAAAAATCAAAACGTTTGGGAATTTTTTCACTCATTATTACCGGTTTATTCGCGATAATTTCTGTGATTCTGATATTCTCAGGTTCACCAAGTGAAAGATTCGATTCAAATTATAAAACCCTTAGTTCCAAAACCCTCACAAAATCCGGAAATCCTTATACTCCTTTATACAATGCAGATGGAAGTATTAATACTAAACCAATTTTCGTTAATGTTTGTGAATCTGAATTAAACCGAGAATGGGCAAAACGTTCGAGCTATTCTATTGATGGACTCGACGACCGCAAGCAAGCAATTCGATTTACAATTTTGCGTTACATGACTTCCAAAAAATTGAATAAGGATTCTGTTGGAATGAGCAGATTAAACAAACAAGACATTCGCAACATTGAACACGGAATTGGCTCAATTCAAGAAAGTGGTAGTGGACTATTGTCACGCATTGATGGAATCAAATTTCAATTGCGACACAATGAAAATCCAAATGGTCATTCCATGCTTCAACGTGTTGCTTTTTGGAAGGCAGGAATAGAACTAATTAAACGAAATTGGTTATTTGGAGTTGGTACTGGTGATGTTCAAACGGCGTTTAATGAAGAATACGAACGCAGTCATTCTCTTCTAATACCAGAAAACAGATTAAGAGCACACAACTCTTATTTAACGAGCTGGATCAGTTTCGGAGTACTCGGAATCGTTCTCTTTCTTTTGATGATTTTCTTGTACTTAAAATGGCAAATTACGGAACAAAATCTAATTGGAATTATGTTCATACTTGTGGCAATGAGTACATTCTTAATCGAAGACACCTTAGAAACGCAAATGGGTGTTAGCTTTTTTGCTTTCTTCTATGGAATGTTTGCAGTGAAAAAAATTAATTCCCCTTCTTAAAGATATTTCCAACCTCTTTACCAATTTTTTGAATTGCCTCTACACCCATTGTGATAGCGCTTCCATCAATATCTTCGTAGTTACCAAACATGTTCTCCACGATACTCTGTGATGGATAAATTAAAATTGTGTCATTTTCAGGGAAGGCTTTTTCCAATTTACCTGGGAAGGAATCAATACCTGTTGCATACGAAATACCTCCATTTCTTGCTGAACAGAAAATTAACAAATCAGTATCTGTTTTCTTTTGGTTTAATAAAAAGAAATCATCTAATTCTTCAATTTCAACAAGTTTCGTTTCAATGGAAATTTTATTTGCTTCACTAACTTTTATCCATTTTTCATACGTAGC
>JBDKHH010000010.1:0-3523 GCA_039797785.1 Bacteroidota bacterium
AAACGAATACTTTCTTCATAATCACGACCACGTTGCTGAATTTGATTTACCAATGTTGGTACACTCGCTCGCAAGTAAATCAATAAATCTGGTGAAGAAACGAAAGAATCCATCAAATTGAACAATGAAAAATAGTTTTCAAAGTCACGTGTTGTCATCAATCCCATCGAATGTAAATTCGGCGCAAAGATGAATGCATCTTCATAAATCGTACGATCTTGAATCACATTTTTCTCCGTTTCTTGGATTTCTTGAATTTGCGTAAATCGACTGTTGAGATAATAAATCTGAAGGTTGAACGACCAGCGTTGCATATCTTCATAAAAATCATTCAAATATGGATTTTGTTCCACATCTTCAAAATGCGTTTCCCATCCGTAATGCTTTGCTAACAACTTAGTTAACGTAGTTTTTCCTGATCCGATATTTCCAGCAACAGCGATATGCATATTCATTCAAATTTAGACTGCCTAAATTACAACATTTGATTGAACTGACAAGGTTTAATCTTGCAAACTAAGCACGAATTTTAAAATTTTATTGTCTGTTCGAAAATAGAAAAAATTACCCGATAGCGCTATATCTTTTACGCCTTTTATTGGTAAATCAACATCTAACTGGCTCGCATCTTCAGAATTGTGCAAAATCAAATGGTCTTCATTCAACGCTAACAACGATGTTCCTTCGATGATAAAACTTGTAAACACGCCCATTTCATGGACATTGATCAAGGATCCGTACAAGTCAAAACGGTAAATTTTTCCTTCTGAACTAGCTAAGAATAACTCATTGTTCACTTCTTGAATGGCAACAATTCCAGAAATATTTAAAATCCCTTGTAGGTTTTTGATTTCTTGAAATTGATCGGTTCCGCCTAGACTCAACAGAATTAGTTTCGAATTGAGTTGATCGACTACCCACACTTTATCAGGTTGTCCAGAAACCGCCACCATTGTTGCATTTCCGATATCAAAACTACTTAAATCAATGCATTCTTCAGAAAGTGTTAAGGTATTGTCCAACACACAAATTAATTGTTGTTCCTCCGAAAACGTCAATAATTTCATTGTATTGATGGGTTTCAAGGATTTCAGATTCCCAAGTGATTTTATACTTTGAGAAAATTTCTTCGTTCCCAATGAATCGAATTTCTGAATGGTGCGATTAGCCGTAATGTAAATATTTCCCAAAACATCCACCGACCAACTATCGTTTTCACCAATGGAAATTTCCAATTGTTTCGTCCATGTGTAACTTGTTGAATCTTGTGCCCGACAAAATCCTGTTAACAGCAATAATACTACAAGTACACTATTTTTCACTTTTGTATTTTTTGAGATTCAACGATTTGCAAGAGTTGTTCCAAAATTGTGCGATTGTTCACCAAACGCGGAACTTTGTTTTGTCCACCCAACTTTCCAATCGATTTCAACCAGTTTTCAAATGTTCCTTCCGGAACTACTTTAACCAATGGAAAATCCATCACCATATTTTGATAGCGTTTAGCGTCATAATCTGAATTGATTTCGCGTAAATGTTCATCCAACAATACCATAAAACGATTTAAATCATCCGGTTGATTCACAAATTCGATCATCCATTCATGCGCACCGCGATCAATTCCATCCATATAAACTGGACAGGTTGTGAACTCACGTATTTGCGCATTCGTTTTCAAGCTCGCATAAGCAATCGCCTTTTCAGCATTGTCAACAATCACTTCTTCTCCAAACGTATTTAAATAGCTTTTCGTGCGTCCTGTGATTTTAAATCGAAACGGCAAAAGCGATGTAAACTGAACGGTATCTCCAATAATGTAACGCCACAATCCACCATTTGTAGAAATTACCAGGGCATAATTTACACCGAGTTCAACTTCGGCAAGATTCACAACATCGGTTGAATTTACGCCATCAAAGGATGACATCGGAATAAACTCATAGTAAATTCCATAATCCAACATCAGCAACAATTCATTCGAATTCACCTGGTCTTGAATTCCAAAAAATCCTTCGGAAGCATTATAGGTTTCCACATAATTCATCTTGTCGTCGGGAATCAATTTCTTGAATTGCTCACGATACGGATCAAACGAAACGCCGCCATGCATGAATAACTCCAAATTCGGCCAAACTTCTTTTAAGTTGTTTTTACCTGTAATTTCAAGAATCTTATTCGCCAAAACCATTGTCCAACTTGGAACACCAGCCAAAATCAACACGTCTTCGTGAATCGTGCTTTCGGCCATGCGTTCAATTTTCGATTCCCACTCACTCATCAATGCGATTTCTTTTGCAGGAGTGCGACGCAATTCCGCCCACCAAGGTAAATTCTTCACAATGATGGCAGACAAATCTCCGAAATAAGAATCAGTGCTCAAATGATTAATCTGTGCGCTTCCTCCTACAATTAAATGCTTTCCATTGTACAATTTTCGGTTCGGATGATTGTTGTAATAAATCGCCAACAAGTCTTTTCCTCCTTTATAATGACAATCTTCCAAGGATTCTTTTGTCACAGGAATAAATTTACTTCGAGCAGCTGTTGTTCCAGAAGACTTTGCAAACCATTTGGTATCCGAAGGCCACAAGAGATTTTGTTCCCCTTCCATTAATCGATCTACGAAAGGCTGAACATCGTTGTATTCTTGCAGTGGAACATTTTGGCGAAAGTCGTTGTAATTGCGGATCGAAGTGAATTGAAAGCTCTTTCCCCATTCCGTGTTTTGTGCAGAAAAAATCATCTTTTCGAACAATTCTTGTTGTACTTCCAATGGATATTTCTTGAATAAATCGATTTGATGTATTCGTTTTTTGATGATCCAAGCAAATATCGAATTGAACGGCATTTTCCTATTGGGGGATTTTTAACTAAAGTATGAAAAACAAAGGACATAAAAAAAGCCATTCATTTTCTGAATAGCTTTGAAAAGAATACTCTTTTAAATATTGTTTTGATGAAGAGATTAACCCCAAATCAAAATCGTAGCCAAAATAGCAAGAGCGATAATTGTGTAAATCGTACCTACTGCAGCTGTCGAACCTTCGAAGAAATTATCTGACATAATGTTTTGTTTTTTTTCAAAAGTATAAAATATTTTGAAGTGCACCTTCACTTTTGAAAACTTTCACAAAAGATTTATCCAGTTTAAAAAAGAGGTGCTAATTGAATGTCCCAAAAAAGAAAAAAGCCACTCGAATCCGAATGGCTTTTTATGAATGTTTTATGCTTGAATTAGTCTCTTGACCCGAATAAACGAAGCAACGACAAGAATAAGTTCACGAACAAGATGTACAATTGTAATCCTCCAATTAAGGACAATTTATTGCGATCTAAACCTGATAATGTCTCATCTTGAGAAATGCCTTTTAATTGTTGCATGTAATAAGCAGTTAATCCAGTAAAGACAAACACACCAATTGCTGATATGATATATCTCAAAGTATCGCTATTCATGAAGAAATTTACGATTCCAGCGATAAAAATACCGATGAACACCATGTACAATAAACTTCCGAATTTC
>JBDKHH010000011.1:0-3647 GCA_039797785.1 Bacteroidota bacterium
TAGTTAGCTAGGAAGTCTTAATAAGCAAAAATGCCTCGGTGGCGGAACTGGTAGACGCGCTGGATTCAAAATCCTGTACTTTCGGGTGTGCCGGTTCGATTCCGGCCCGAGGTACTAAAAACCCTCTGAAACGCTTTGTTTCAGAGGGTTTTTTGTTTTATTGGTGTAGTAAGTGGTGTAGTTAATATTTTATTATTTTTTATTCACATTCAATCAGCTTTCCATTTTTCAGTTAAATTGCATCATAATTTTCTGTCATGGATAAAAAAGATGCACTTGAAATTTTAGATGCACTTGCGAATGGGTGTCATCCAAAAACTGGAGAAATAATTGAAAACGATAGTATCCTCAATGATCGATCAGTTATCAGAGCTCTCCAATTTGCAATTGATACTTTAAACAATAACGAATCAATTGTTTCGACTAAATTTTCCATTAGTGAAGCTGATATCATTGAGGCAAACAAAATTCTTGAGCAGTACTCTGGATCTGCAACAAGTTCCAAATTAGTTGGTTTGTTTTTAGGAACGAGAAAATTTAAAAATCCAAAACTGATTAATAATCCTCTTTATGGAAAATATGCTGGGAAATTCTTGAGAGGAGAATTAGGAGATTATTTGAGTAAATTCTTTGAAGAAAAAAACCCGGTCAATCGAAAATTTGAAAGTTGGAATAATTTAGAACACTTCAAAGAACCAATTTATAATAAACTCTCAGAAAAAGCGGTTGACCAATTAAAAGAAAAAGTAAGAGCCCTTCCGTTAATGAAAAAAGATGATTTATCAGAAGAGGTAATAAAAGCAAGATTAGAACACTTCAGATACCAAGAGCCATGGTCATATGAAGAAACACAAATATTGAAAAAGGCACTCGAATACACGAATAATTTAAAAGTACTCTCGAGTTGTTTTGGTAGAACAATTTCTTCTATAGCTTCTAAAGGTCAAATTTTATTGAATTCAGACAAAAAATAAAGGACCTATGATTATTTTGTTTTAGATGATGTCAAAATAGCCTAAACTCACCTTAAAATAATCAGCAATTTTCGTTAATGTCGTAAACGAAATATCCCTTTTCCCCTGCTCTATCCTGGCTACATGAATACCTGTATCATTATACACTTCCTCTTGCGTTAGTTTTTTCTCCAAACGCAGCTCTTTAATTCGCTTTGCCAAATTCAATAAAACTTCTTTTTCATCCATGACCGAAAAGTCATGTTTTCCATTGTTGAAATTAATGACCGTTTGGTCAGTTTTTTATATATTTGAATAATCACAAACGATAATTTTAATCAATATGAAAAAATCCCTTTTATTCCTTGCCTTATCAGCAGCTACATCATTTGGGTATGCGCAAACTTCAGTTGAAACCTTGAAGAAAGATTTGGCTAAATCGAAAACTGAAAATCAAAAATTAAAGGATGAGAACAATTTCCTTAATGAGAAATTGAATCTCTGTAATACTCTTGCGAATGATACTGTTACTCAAATTAGTTCTTTTTCGGGCATGTACAACATTCAAGTTGCATCTTGTAAAGGAGATAGAGTCTCACAATCCGTTGCAATAGATTTAATAATTACACAGAGTTCACTTAATCAGAAATTCACCATTCACTATTATGAATCTTCAGCGACTGATGGGTTAGGTAATCAAGTAAGTATAACTGATGATTATAACAATCGTAATTATGGATTTTACACAGTGTTTACAGATACCCCATTACGTATTAAGTTGATTGTAAAAAACGTGATGCCTGGAACCGATATGTTCTCACTGATTGCGCTTAAAATGGCAACAGATAATATGGATAAGAATCCAGTAAATTTTCAATTAACGGAAATCCGCAATTTAAAAATTACTTGGTGATATGTATAGACGCGTTATCGATATAGACTTTAATACTGAACCATTTAAAAAGCTGGTCCATCCTCTATTTGTAGAAGAATCCAAGCAGATACTTAGGTTTATGGCTTATAAGACTTTAAATAAAGAGGTTGGTGCTGATGGTTCAATTGAATTTACTGAAGAAGAGTTTATGCTCTATTTAAAACATGTTGAAGGCGTCACAGATTTTGAAAATCCTCAAAAATTTCAATCTGTTTGGGATGAAAT
Source organism: Bacteroidota bacterium (assembly GCA_039797785.1). GTDB lineage: Bacteria > Bacteroidota > Bacteroidia > Flavobacteriales_D > Crocinitomicaceae > M0103. Next base: position 2,113 of record JBDKHH010000011.1, read on the forward strand.
AAACGAATAAAAATTTCTCCCAAATAGTGATAGGATGAATGATAAACATTTTCTATTGAATTGCAATATTCCATCGTGTAATAATGTTCTCCAATGCTTGCACTTGTTTATCAGAAAGCTTGCCGTTCTTTTTGCAATTTGTTTCCAATGATTCAATAAACGATAAATCAAATCCCTCCTTTTCTTTTGCCCAATTTAAAACTTGCGCAATTTTATGAAAATGAGAATTTGTATCGAAGCTTGTAAAGTTTATAAACTTCTCATTTATTCTAAGTTTTATTTCTTGTTGCTTCGGTGTAAGAATCCGCTTCTTTGAAATGTCGTTGTAAAAATTGTACTCAAAATCATTTATGACTTTCTTTTCAAATAGGTATTCAACTACCTCCGAACTCAAACTTTTCAATAAGTCTTTGCTCAGTGAATTAATTGACGAGAAAATTTTGTTTCCGATATCAATTCCCATGAATTTATAGACACAACAATTCCCAACTTCTGTAGAAGTGTTGTTCTTGAGATTCTTAATAACACAAATGTTTTTAATCGGAAAATGATTACATAAGCAACGCTTAGGATCTTTTACTTTATAGGCAAACTCAAAAGTCCATTCAAGTTTCGCTGTATCCCAATTTTCAGCGACGCTCCGTTTAATAATCTCTTCAATAAGTATATATTCCATACCCCAATAATTGAAATTCGATAAACAAATTAAACAAATATTGTTTAGGTTATCAACACTATATGTTTTATTGAAATATGAGATATTTATGCACTTGAAAGAGTTTTTTGTGACTGATGATAGGAACAAAAAATATCATTTTATCTCATTGAATTCTTCTATCGTCATACCAAATGCTTTAAGTCTTTTTTCCGAGATAGTCTTCAATTCTTCTGTTTTGGTCGTGAGTTGATTTATACACCAAGACAGCGTGTTCAAAGGCATGAAACTTTCTATGTTCTCTGGCAATCCACCTAATTTCACTATTTTCTCCATTCTCAAATTCATGAAGGAGTTGTTGATTATTTGATTCGATTCTTGATCTAATATCTCTTGATTCTTTTGTGATAGTTTCTGTAATTGTTGTTTGCTCCTTGTCAATTCCAATGATTTCGTTGTCCACTCCTCTGATTTTGTTTCCAAAATCTTCTCTAATTCTAATTTCTTCGTTTGAATAGAATTCTTGTAAGGAGTCGATTTCACTTCTAATTCGCTCAATAGATAATCCAATATCTTCTTTTGATCCTTCAAATATTTTTCGTTCGATTTCCGATTCTCTTCTTTTTCGCTCACCCAATTCTTCAATTTCTCTTCTAATTCTTTCTGAAGTTGAGATAACACTTTCAAATTCAAAGCTAATTGTTTCTGTTGAGGAGTTAAGTTCAAGGATTGAGAATTCGAGTTCTGCGATAGATTGCTTGGAGAAAACGGCCATACTGACCACCCTAAAACGGAGTATACTGACCAGTCATTTTCATTTGCCTAAAAGAACGATTTAAGAGGTTATCTTGTTTATCAAAAATATTACTTTTTTTCGATT
>JBDKHH010000012.1:0-3773 GCA_039797785.1 Bacteroidota bacterium
TCACAAGATTCCCTCCTTCAATACGCGAAATGATTGACTTTAATTTATCATGTTCAACACTTTCCAATGCAATGATCACCTCATCGACTGGATGTTCCAGTAATATTTTCTCAAGGTTATCTGCATGTCCCAAATACGGTAATTTAGATTCAAGCTGTCTATCAACTCCATTGATATTGATAAAACCGATAAAGTTATTGGTGCTTTTCGGCAATCCAATTATTTCATTGTAAATCTCAACCGCTTTATCACTCCCACCAATTAACAAGGTTCTAAATCCAGCTTTACCAGAATGGATGCGTGATACAAGAATGGTGATGAAAATAAATCGTGGAATAATGGTGACAGAAAAATGAATTCCAAAGAGTAATAAGAACGATTTGTAGTACAATTGATAATTATCTACTTCGTCATCCAACAACAGCGTGAAAAACAAAGATAACGAGCCAAGAAGCGTTGCTACAAACGTTAAATTGAACAATTTAAATCGATACAATCGTCGAATGTCATGATACGTTCCTTGAAAATAATAAAACAGAATCCACAACACTGGAATAATCGCTATTCCCCAATAAAAACTCTGTCCCACTTCAAACTCAACATGCTCAATTGATACTTTTCTAAAGTAATAGAATGCAATCCACGCAACCAATGCCGCAAGGTAATCAAGTAATAACAGTAAAACAGTGAGTAATGGTGAACGCATCCTAGAAGTGAACGATTTTTATATTATCAAAAATAATATCTCCACTTGAATCGCCACTATCTAAAAGGGCTTGGAATGATTGTCTAAATTGAGCCCCAGAAGGTGAATTCGAAATAATTTCTTTCAAATCAATATAGATTTTTTTCCATTTTACTGAGGATGGATCTTGAGAATTTAATTGAATGTTTTGATTGTTTACAGTTCCAGCAGATGAACTTGTTGCCAACACTCCTGTGATTAACGCATTTGTATTGTAATAATCCATTTCCAAATAAACCTCTTGTCCTTGGTAATAATTCCTGTAATCAAGCGTATAACCAACATACATCGAATCTACTGTTGTTAAGCTTATTTGCCCATAACTACCCCATTTTGAGATTAATGGGTCAGATGCCACTTGCATTGTTGTTAACGAATTTGGGTCATTAACAAAACCTGTATTTGCACTTTCAAAATCAAAAATATCAAAAAGACAATTCGATTTGTAATGTGTAACAGGGTCAATAATCACTTCTCCATTGTCTACAAAAACTGCGTTTATTTCATACGGCACAACAAACGGATAAATCTTTTTAGTAGCTGAAATTCCGTTGTTTTTGATCGCAGGATATAATTTAATGTTTGCATTTCCCGTTTTAATGATTGGAATACGAAAAGGAACTTCGAAAACACCAACAATTTTATCATCCACAAAAACCCAAGCTTCTGTAAAATTATGTGTTAGTTCACCTTGCGTTGTACTTAATTCAGGATTCGACTCTAGCGTCCATTCATGCACCTCTAACCAAACAGGATCAGGATTATTTTTTATACATGAAGAAAGTATAAAAGAGAAAGATAAAAAGAATAAAAATCGTTTCATAAGTGTAAATCTGTTATTCTAACGGAAGTTGTAATTAAATATTGTCTGAAATTACTGCTGTTGACATATTTAATTTGTCAAGAATTTTTTGAGCTACATCCAAGGCTCTATATCCATCATCCAAAGAAACCAAAGGCGTTGTGTCATTCTTAATTGATTCCGCAAATGTTCTCAATTCTTCTTTAATTGCATTTGTTTCCTCAATGTCTGGTTTATCGAAATAGATTTTCTTTGAAGGTTTTCCTTCTCCCAATTCAAAAATGATATCAAATGGACTTGGTTCTCCCTGCACATCTTCCATTCTAACTACTTCCAATTCTTTTGTTAAGAAGTCAACGCTGATATATGCATCTTTTTGGAAGAAGCGCGATTTACGCATGTTTTTCATGGAAATACGAGAAGCAGTTAGATTTGCCACACATCCATTGTCAAATTCGATGCGCGCATTTGTAATATCTGGCGTATCACTTACAACAGAAACACCTGAAGCAGAAATACGTTTGATTCCTGATTTTACAACACTCAAAATAATATCCAAATCGTGGATCATCAAATCCAACACAACTGGAACATCTGTCCCACGTGGATTGAACTGCGCCAAACGATGTGTTTCAATAAACATTGGTTTATTAAAATATGGAATTGCTGATTGGAACGCTGGATTGAAACGCTCAACATGACCAACTTGAACTTTCACGTCTGCTTCACGCGCCAATTCCATCAATGAACGAGCTTCGTCAACCGTTTGGGTTACTGGTTTTTCAATAAATACATGTTTGCTATTACGCAATGCTTGTGAAGCACAATCATAATGCGCCAAAGTTGGAGTAACAATGTCTACACAATCAACAACATTCAATAAATCTTGAATTGTATCGTAGCGCTGAATACCAAATTTCTCAATAGCGTCCGCAGCATTGTCATCACTTGGGTCGTAAAAACCAACGAATTCAAATTCGTCCTTTAATTCAAGCAATAAGCGAATGTGAATTTTTCCTAAATGACCCGCTCCTAAAACTCCTATTTTTAACATGTAATCGAATTTTTCACAAAGTTAATCCTACCCATGCTTCGAACGTCAAAATCTGAATAGAATTATCAACAATGAATTCTTATTTATACAACGTTAGTTTAGGCGATTCAGTTGGTTCAGATCAATTCCTCCGTAATACGCAGTATCTTTGTTAGTTAGCAACTTTGTCAAGGTGGTAATTTGTCCCGTATGATACGAAAAATGTTCAATTACATGCACCAAGACACTGAAACCAGTCACTTCAAATCCTTGAATGACCATTTTTTCAGTTAATTTACTTTCTGGCATTTCCTCCAAGGTCTGACGTAAATTCATCCTTAAATTTTCCAATAAAAACACCAATTCAGCTTTTTTGATTTTGTCTTGTACCACAAATTCTGCATCACGATTGCGATTATCTGGTCGTTCACCAATTCCAGAGAGGATCCATTGGCGCGCATTTCCACATAAATGAAGGATTAAATTCCCAATCGGAGGAATCGTTGAGTTGGGCGACTTCCATAAATCGCTTTCATCAATCAAAGACAAACATTTATAAATTCGTTCGAATGATTCAGTAAACACTCTCGTTTCAAACTCTTTAACTACGATTGACTTGAATTCCATTTTGTTGTTGTGAGGGATTTATTTATAAAATTAAAAAAAAATGTAAATTATTATTTGATAAAATAAGAAAATAGCTATATTTGCACCCATCAAAATGGTGGTTGTAGCTCAGTTGGTTAGAGCATCGGTTTGTGGTACCGAGGGTCGTGGGTTCGAGCCCCATCTTCCACCCATTTTTAAAAGGAATCCGATTGGGTTCCTTTTTTTATTTAGTGAAACTTGTACGTTATGAAGAATCAAGAAGCGATTGAAAAGCGAAGAACATTTGGGATTATCGCCCATCCAGATGCTGGTAAAACAACATTGACGGAGAAATTACTTCTTTTCGGTGGTGCCATTCAAACTGCCGGAGCCGTTAAAAACAATAAAATTAAAAAAACGGCGACTTCCGATTTCATGGAAATTGAGAAACAACGTGGAATCTCCGTTGCAACTTCCGTAATGGCGTTTGAATACGGTGGCAAACAAGTAAACATTCTTGATACGCCTGGTCACAAAGACTTCGCGGAAGATACGTACAGAACATTAACAGCAGTCGATAGCGTAATTCTTGTAATTGACTGTGC
>JBDKHH010000013.1:0-28728 GCA_039797785.1 Bacteroidota bacterium
ACCAGTTGGATTTGTTAAGGTCGATGTTTGTCCATTCCCGAAATCCCAAGAATAACCAATCGCGCCTGTTGATTGATTTGTGAAATCAATCGTGACTGGAGTTGTACAATTGTAACTCGAAGTGAAATTCGCTGTAGGCAAACCATGCACTGTTACATTTTGAAAACTCGTATCAATACAACCATTCGCATTCTCAACAATCAATTGAGCTGTAAATACTCCAACTGACGAATACGTGTGATTTGGATTTGGTAAAGCGGATGTATTTCCGTCTCCAAAATCCCAAGAATAGAATGCTGCTCCTGAACTTTGATTTGTAAATTGAACATCAAGTGGGACACAGCCATTACTTGGATTCAATGTGAATTGCGAAACTGGATTTACGCTTACATGAACAGTTTGTGTAACAGATGCAGAACATCCATTTAAAAGACTTGTTCCAACAAGAGTAACTTGATAGTTTCCTGAAGCGCTATAGAAATGTGTTGGACTTGTGATACTTGAATTCGTTCCATCTCCAAATGTCCAATAAGAACTCACTGCACCTACTGATTCATTAATAAAACTAAATGGGGTGTTTATACAAACAGAATCTGGCAACACACTAAAATCTACAACAGGCGGTTGATTCACAACGATCGTTACGGTAGTTGTGTCAAAGCTACAGCCATCATTTGCGAATAAGGAAACATCGTAGGTTCCCGCAGCTGGATACGTGTGAGAAGGGCTGTATTGAGAGGAAGTTGTTCCGTCACCAAAATCCCAACTCCAAAGAGTTCCACCCAAAGTGTATTGGGTAAAATCAACCGTTAAATTATTACACGATGTGGTTGCACTTGTATTAAAGAATGCATTGACATTATTCGGTGTTGCTGTAATTGTGTGGTATGCCGTGTCTGTGCCACATTCATTAATAACAACCAACATGATTGTGTAATCTGTTGGTGTTGCACCGGTTGTATATGTTTGTTGGAACAATGAATCCGTCGTTGCTGAAGTGACACCATTGCCAAAATCCCAATAATAACTATCTGGTAAACCTAAACTTACACTTGCAAAATTGGCCGTGAATGGTGAACATCCAGAATTAAAATCAGGTCCAAATATTGCCGTTGGTGTTGGCATGACAATTACAGAATCATAATAATAGACAGTTCCACACATATTGGTAACAGCCAATTCGATTGTATAAGTGGTGTCCGCAACAATTCCTGCAACATACGTTACTGCTCCTGGATTTTGTGAGGTACTTGTTTGTCCATTGCCAAAATCCCATGCATAAGATAAACCAATTCCCGTTGAATTATTCGTGAAATTAACTGAAACAGGTCCACAAGAAGAATCAGGTGTCAATGCAAAATTTGGAACCGGTACTTCTCGAACTTCTATTGTTTGGGTTAATGAATCGACACAACCATAAACAGTCGTCACAATCGCTTGAACAGGATAGAACCCTGTTGTTGAATAACTATGTGATGGTGAATTGACACTTGATCCAGAACCATCTCCAAAATTCCATTGAGTAGAATTAACCAAGGTACTAGTGTTGTTAAATGTTTCCGCAACTGTTTCGCAAATAATTGGATTAAAGTTGAAACTTACGACTGGTAAAGGATGAACATCAACGTACAAAGTATCTGTATTGACACATGTTGTAATTGGGTCTGTAAACGAATAAACAATTTCATGTAAACCGACTGTTGCCACTTGTGGATCAAAAGTTCCTGCAGAAGAGTTTGTGATTCCAGTTCCTGTCCACGTTCCTCCTACTGGTGCACCAACCAGATTTTGAGCAGCGTCTGTTAAACAAAACTCTAAATCATTTCCTGCATTTACGATTGGTAAAGCATGAATTGTCATGATCATCGTGTCTCTTGTCAAACAATTTCCAGCACCTGTTGTGTAAACCAATGGGAAATTTCCTGCCGTATTTATGGTGAACAATCCACTCGTATTCACATTCGTTCCGGTCCATGTTCCTCCACTTGGCAAACCAACAACAGTGGCAGTTGTTTGGTCAATACAATATTCTGCATCCAAGCCAGCATTTGCAAAAATTGGAGCAACAACTTGAACATCTTTTGTGTCGGAATCTGTACATCCAGTTCCTAAGGTTACCGTGTACGTCAAGGTAAATGTTCCAACCGACGTTGGAGAAAATAATCCAGTAGCATTTACATCAGTTCCTGTCCATGTACCACCAGCAATGGTACCTGTAAATTGCACTGGAATTGGTAAATTACACAGTGTTGTATCATTTCCAGCATTCACAACTGGCAATGGATTAACGGTTACTGTTGAATTTGCTGTATTCGAGCAGCCTTCAGCTGTCGTTCCTGTAACTGTATATGTTGTTGTACTTGTTGGATTTGCAGTTGGAGCATCACAATTTGTGCAACTTAACGCTGTTGTTGGTGTCCAAGTATAATTTCCTCCAACTCCAGCACCACTCGCATTCAATACGATTGATTGACCATTACAAATCACACCACTATTTACAGTAACCGTTGGTTGCGGGTTCACTGTTATTGCAGAAGTAACAAGGTTCAAACATGTTCCAGCACCATAGGAATACGTAATTGTATGTGTTCCAACTCCAGCAGTTGCAGGATTAAATGTTGGATTTGTAACGCCTGTTCCTGACCACGTTCCTCCCAATTGTGAAGGATTAAGAACAGTATTTAGATTAATTGTTGGTTCATAAATACAAAGTGAATAGCTTGGGTCAATCGTTGGTATAACTGGTGGAACAACCGTCATGATCATTGAATCCAAATTCACACAACCCGTTGCTGGCAAAGTATACGTGTAATAAAGCGTTGTAACTTCTGTTCCATTTGGTGTGAAAATTCCTCCAGCTGCAACGTTTGGTGAACCACTCCAAGTTCCTCCAACAGGAGTTCCTGATAAGGTAAATGGAATTGGCTGATTACAAAGAGTTTGATCGATACCTGCATTCACAACTGGCAATGGATTAACCGTTACGACAGAATTGGCAGTATTCGAACAACCTTCAGCTGTTGTACCAGTTACAGTATAAGTTGTTGTAGTTATCGGATTGGCAGTTGGAGAAGCACAATTTGTACAACTCAATGCTGTTGTTGGTGTCCAAGAATAATTTCCACCTACTCCAGCTCCACTCGCATTTAAAACGATTGATTGACCATTACAAATCACATCACTATTAACAGAAATCGTTGGTTGAGGATTCACAGTTATAGAAGAAGTGACAATGTTTAAACATGTACCAGTTCCGTATGTATAGCTTACCGTATGTGTTCCAACTCCAGCAGTTGCAGGATTAAACGATGGATTTGTGACACCAGTTCCAGACCATGTTCCTCCTAAATTCGATGGGTTTAATACCGTATTTAAATTTATAGGTGAATTATAAACGCATAAAGAATACGTTGGATCTACTGTAGGCACAACTGGTGGAACCACCGTCATGATCATGGAATCAAGATTTGTACATCCCGTTGCAGGAATTGTATATGTGTAATACAATGTACTCGTTTCTGGTCCATTTGGAGTGAAAACACCACCCGACGTCACATTCGGAGAGCCTGACCAAGTGCCACCAACAGGTGTTCCCGAAAGCGTCACTGGGATTGGTTGATCACACAATGTTTGATCTATTCCAGCATTTACAACTGGCAAAGGATTAACCGTAATACTAGCGCTCGCTGTATTTGAACATCCTTCTAAGGTTGTTCCACTAACTGAATAGACAATTGAACTTGTTGGATTTGCGGTTGGATTCGAACAGTTCGTACAGCTCAATGCTGTACCTGGGCTCCAAGTATAATTCCCTCCAGCACCGGCACCTGAAACAGTTAATACCGTTGACTGTCCATTACAAATCGTAGCATTATTGACACTAAGTGTTGGTTGTGAATAAACCGTAATTTGAGTAGTTGTTGTAGATAAACATGTTCCAGTTCCATACGCATAATTCAACGTATGTGTTCCAACTCCAGCAGTTGCAGGATTAAAGTTTGGATTCGTTACTCCTGTTCCCGACCAAATTCCACCAACTGGATTCGCATTTAATGTAGTCGTTAAATTAAAACTTGGATTGTTTACACAAAGTGCATACGTTGGATCAACCGTTGGTACAATTAACGGATTCACAGTCACTACAGTTGAATCAATGTTCGAACAACCCGTTGCCGGAATAGTATATGAATAATAGATGGTAACAACTTCAACTCCATTTGGCGTGAAAATTCCTCCAGCTGAAACGTTTGGTGAACCAGTCCAAGTTCCACCAACAGGTGTTCCTACCAATGTAACAGGAATTGCTTGATTACACAACGTTAAATCAGGTCCAGCACTTACCACCGGAAGAGGATTCACCGTAACAATTGAATTCGTTGAACTTGAACATCCAAAAGAATTCGTTCCCGTTACCGTATACGTTGTTGTAGTCGATGGATCTGCATATAACGAATCACAATTCGTACAACTCAATGTTGCAGTTGGTGACCATGAATAGGTTCCACCCGCTCCCGCACCTGATACAAGCAAGTTAACACTATCTGTATTACAAATCGTTGCACTATTCACTAGTAACGATGGTTGCGGATTTACAGTTATTGTTGAACTTACAGTACTCAAACAGGTTGCAGAACCGTATGAATAAGTTACTGTGAAGGAACCAACTCCGGCGGTTGCAGGATTGAATGTTGGATTTGTCACTCCTGTGCCCGACCAGGTTCCACCCAAAGGACTCGGAGCAAGTTCAGTATTTAAATTCACTGAGGCTGAATTGACACAAATTGAATATGTTGGATTGACAGTTGGAACGACCGGAGGACTAACCGTTACAACCATTGAATCAATCTGTGAACACCCAGTTGCGGGCACTGTATATGAATAATACAAGGTAGAAACTTCAGAACCATTTGGCGTAAAAGTACCAGCAGATGTAACATTTGGGGAACCAGTCCATGTTCCACCAGATGGTGTTCCAGTTAGAGTAAATGGTATCGCTTGGTCACATAATAGTTGATCTGGACCAGCACTAACAACTGGCAATGGATTAACTGTAACAGTCGATATGGCCGAGCTTGAACAGCCAAAAGCATTTGTTCCAGTCACCGTATAACTGATAGTTGTAAGCGGATCTGCCAATGGATTTGGACAAGTTGTACATGATAAATTTGTTGCTGGAGTCCACGAATAACTTCCGCCGACACCTGCACCAGATGCTACTAAAGACAAATTCTGACCTGCACAAATAGTTCCGCTATTGACAGAAATAACAGGTAAAGGATTTACATTTATTGAGCTTGTAACTTGCACCAAACACGTTCCTGTTCCAAAAGTGTATGTCATTGTGTGGCTTCCAACACCAGCAGTTGAAGGATCAAAGTTTGGATTTGTAACACCTGTTCCAGACCAAACACCACCTAATGGACTCGCATTTAATAAGGTATTTAAATTGGTAATTGCCGCATTGATGCATAAGCTATCCAAAGGATCAAGCGTTGGAATCACAGGAGGATTGACGGTAACAATTAATGTATCGGTATTTGTACACAAGGTACTTGGATTTGTATAAGAATAAACCAACTGAGCTACTTCTACACCATTTGGCGTAAAAATTCCAGCGGAAGTAACGTTTGGTGATCCTGTCCACGTTCCACCAACAGGCGTTCCAGACAATGTCACTGGAATTGGTTGATTACAGAGCGTTTGATCTGGACCGGCATTTACAACTGGAAGTGGATTAACTGTAACTGTTGAAGTAATCGAACTTAAGCATCCATAAACATTGGTTCCTGTTATGGTATAAACAGTAGTTGCAGTTGGTGTGGAAATCGGTGAATCACAATTCGTACACGATAAAGCTGTACTTGGCGACCACGTATAATTGCCACCTACGCCAGCACCTGATACTGTTAAATTTGCTGATTGCCCGAAACAAATAATAGGTGAATTGACCACTAAAATTGGTAAAGGATTTACCGTCACTAAAACTGTATCTGTAGTAAAACAACTTGCGCTTGACGAAGCAGTTACAACATATTGATTTACGGTTGGTGCTGCCGTTGCATTCGTTAGAGATACTGTTGATGTTGAACTACTCGGTGAACTTAAACCAGTAGTTGGCGACCATGAATAGCTAACACCTCCAACAGGTGCCGAACCAATAACACTTGAGCCTCCAGAACAAAATTGAACATCAGGACCAGCATTTGCAACTGGTGGTGCAAAAACAATCAAAGGTGTTGTTGCGGTTATTGAACCACACACATTCGTTGCTTGCAATTGAACTGTGTAACTTCCTGGGTTTGCGTATAAAACTGAACCTGGAACCAACAGATTCGAAGAAGTTGGGTTACCCCCCACGAATGTCCAATCATACGTATCGACTGGCTCATAGCAATTGTTAACTACTGCTGTTGGGGAAACTGATGTTCCTGCACAAATGGATGGTAAACCTGCCAATGTTACTTGCGGTGGCGCTTGTCCAACAACAGGTTGATCAAATATAAATGTCCCACACGAATTCGTCATTGTTAAGCGAACCGTATATTGACCCGGACTTACAAATTGAAATTCCGGTGCGAAACTCGTTGCGTTTGTGCTATTGATAAAACTCCAAGTTCCTGTAGATGGAGCGCAGGTGCTTCCGTTAAAAATTACCGACCAAGTGTACGTTACATTACACGCATTGATAACGGTTGAAAGGTTCGTTACTTGCGTATTAAATGGAACACATGCTGTTGCTGGTGATAATGTAAAATTTGGAACAGGTGGCGACTCAATACAAACAGTTGCTGAATGAGTTGTTGTTCCACATGCGTTTGCAGTTGACAATGTAACCGTATAATTTCCTGGTACAGTGTAAACATGGGAAGGACTAGTTAATGCAATTGTAGTTAATGATTGACCATCACCAAAATTCCATGTGAAAACCGTCGAAGCACTACATGAAGAATTAAAACCTAGAATTGATGTATTTAAAAACGTTAAAGCGGATCCAACGCAACCATTTATTGTAGGAACTGTAAAATTGGCTTGCGGACCTGAATACACACGAATTGGAGATATACTTGCCAACGAACTATCACAGGAATTGATTGCCTTCATTTTGAAGGTATATGCATTTCCAGGTTGTCCACATGATGAAGCGGTATACGTGTGACAAATTACTGCCGGTGGTGGATGAGGTAATGTATCCATTGGAGAACCATCACCATAATCTACAACATAATAAGTCGAATTGTGGTTTGCCGAATAATTACTTAATGGAAAGCACAACGTCATTGGTCCACAACCCGTTGTTGCTCCCGGATTAGCTGCTCCAATTGCTGGATTAGTAATATTGGAAACCAATTGATGAACAGTGTCTGAACAACCATTCGTTCCAGTAACAATGTAGTAAAGATCAAAAATATCACTTGTTGAATACAAATGGTTCACTCCAATTCCTGGGAATGTTGCTGCAGTAAAGTTCGGTGAACCATCGCCCCAAATAATCGTATAGTTTGCTCCGACAGTGGCAGAAGCATCATAGATTGTCATGTTATAATTCAAACCATCACAGTTCTTAAAGGAAGCAATTGGATCGACAATCGCTGGACCTGGAGTTTGTTGAACCGTTACGGTTTGAATCATTGTATCCTTACATCCAGCTGCATTCGTTACGATCAAGCTAACATTAAACGAACTTGAACCTGTTCCCACAGAAATAAATTCATGTTGAGGATTTGTTTGTGTTGAAGTATTTGCAGAACCAGATGCCGGATTACCAAAATTCCAAGCATAGGTTAATCCTGTTCCTGTAGATGTTGAAGTAAATTGAATTGGTGTACTTCCACAACCATTATTTCCTGCAAAGGTAAAATTTGCATTAGGTGCAGGACTTATGTTTACATTGACATTGTCTGAATCTGTGCACCCGTCATCATCCGTAATTGTAAGTGTATACACTGTAAAAACAGTAGCTGTACAAACAGGATTCGCACAATTCGTACAAGACAAACCTGTTGCTGGAGACCAAGAATACGTGAATGGAGCATTCCCAGAAGCGGGAGTTGCAGCACCTAAAGTTACTGAAGCTTCGGCGCATTTCGTTTTGTTAGGACCCGCATTTGCATTGCATTGCCCATAACTATTCGTAAACACGAATAAAAAAAGAATGGAAACAAGAAGTCTTGCAGTAGAGTGGCTTCGCATTACAATTATTAATTGCTACGAAGTTACAAGATTATTTGAGAATGAAAAACTTGATACTAAACTATTTATGAAAATGGCTAAGACCTATTTCCATTTTTTTACAATTCGTTTAGCAACACTCTTTCTGAAACGTTTGATTACAGTATCACGACTTGAAACATTTCCACACTTAACAATGTCGGTTCCGATGAATTGTCCATTTCTATAGAACATAAATTCAAAACTCACTGAAACAATCTCATCACGGTAAATAGGAAATAAATTTCCAGCATCTAATGCTGTTTTCAATTCATCTTTACGATGCGTTTTTTTGAATTTTTTGTCATAACCACGAACTGAAACTAAAATGTACGTATCAATTCCTTTAGAGGCAATTAGTTTTTGAATTGAGTCTGTCGCAATAATTGAAGCATCACTTCCCATTTTTAAAATATTCAACGATGGGACTGCTTTAACACCTGCTTCAGTTAACAACTCAGTTAAATTTATTTCTACTGAATAACGATCTTCTGCTTTATCTAATTGACCAACCACCAATGCATTTTTCAATTGAATTGATTCTTTTTGCGCTTGCACATTCACAGCAACAAACAGAAGGAGTAATAAAGTCAAATTTTTCATATGCTTGGGTTGATTAGTTGGTATTAATTAAAAAATTTCTTTTGCAATCGCTTTTACCATCGAAGAATTCGACATCGTGTAATAATGAATACAAGGAACGCCTGCCGCTTTCAATTCTTTTGATTGCTGAATTCCCCATTCAATACCCAATTGCTCAACTTGCTTGTTGTCTTTGCACTTCAGTAATTCATTTGACAAGGCTTCAGGGTAATCAATTTTGAAAAATTTCGGAAGGAAGGTAATGTGATCCATCGTCTTGATTGGCTTCAATCCTGGAATGATTGGAACGTTAATTCCTATTTCACGACAAGCTGCAACAAAATCAAAATATTTTTGGTTATCGAAGAACATTTGTGTCACTATATAATCAGCACCAGCATCTACTTTCGCTTTCAAATATTGCAAATCTGTTGTCATATTCATCGCCTCAAAGTGCTTTTCAGGATATCCGGCTGTACCAATACAAAAGTCGGTTGGCTCCAATTGAATATCATCCATCATGTATGTTCCATGATTCATTTCACCAATTTGCTGAATTAATTCAACAGCATATTTATGACCATCTTTGTGTGGACGAAATGTTGCTTCTGTTTTGATTGAATCACCACGTAAAGCAAGCACATTGTCAATTCCTAAAAACTGTAAATCGATCAAGGCGTTTTCTGTCTCTTCTTTACTGAATCCTCCACAAATTAAATGCGGTACAGCATCGACTTGATATTTATTCATAATTGCCGCACAAATCCCAACAGTTCCTGGACGTTTGCGAATAGCAATTTTCTCTAACAAACCGTTCTCACGTTCTTTGTAGATGAATTCTTCACGGTGATAAGTAACATTGACAAAACGAGGTTTAAATTCCATCAAAGGATCAATTCCGTCATAAATTGATTGAATACTTTTCCCTTTCAAAGGAGGTAAAATTTCAAAAGAGAATAGGGTGTCTTTTGCTTCTTTAAGGTGTTCTGTTACTTTCATTTCTTCATTCGTGAAGTGCAAAGATACTTTAGAAATCTGAATTCGGAATTTTACAGCTAAAAATTACCATTTTTTAAGACGGTAATTTCTGCAATTTTTAAATCCAGCTGCGTCGTGATTTTGATATTCTCTTCGTTTCCTTCAACTAAAGTGATCGGAAAACCCGCCTCTTCGACTAAACTAGCATCATCCGTTATTGCTGCATGAAATTCGCGTTCGTAGGCAATTTTTAGAACTTCTGCTTTAAATACTTGAGGTGTTTGCACCAAACAATAATTGGCTCTAGGCACTGCTTTTGACGTATCATCGAACAGCATTCTTAACGATTCTTTCACCGAAACAACAGGAATGACTTGTCCTTTTTCGCGCACAGCATCAAAACAGTTTTTGATCGTTTGATGATTCACCAAAGGCCGCACACCATCGTGAACTGCGATAAATTCACCCGTACAAACTGAAAGTGCATTTTTGATTGAGTGATAACGCTCAGCACCGCCATCCACCAATTCATGTGGAATAGTACAATTGCGTTCGTGTAACAGTTCTTTCCAATACGAAACCCATTCGTTTGGTAGCGTAATAATCAATTGAGCTGATGCATCGTACTCATGAAAAATTTCCAAGGTATGCAGCAAAATAGGTTTTCCTTGCACTAACATAAACTGCTTTGGAAGCGTTCCTCCCATGCGTTTACCAATTCCTCCTGCTGTAATGATTATTGAAAATTGACTCATGACCCAAATATACGAAAACAAAAAAGGTTGCTGACTTTACAATCAACAACCTTCAATTATTTTTAAAACCGAATTATTTTAATTGATTCGGATCTTTTGCTGCTTTATCGCTTAATTTTTTTTGTGTTCTCAACCAGTAGAACAAACCGAAAAATCCAAGTACAATTACTGAATAGTTAAACATATTTCCGATGTTATCATAGAACCATGCACCGTTCAATAAATCTCCAAGCGAGTACCAAAAATTATTCATAACCTTATATTTAGTTTTACAAAGAAAATCATTTTTATCAAATCAACGCTAGATTCCCTGAAAATATTTACAGTTCTCGAAAAAGTTAAAGTATTTTTTGAACCGCTTGTGTCAATTCAACAAAATCTTCCACCGATAAACGTTCAGGACGCAAGGTCAAAAACGGATGATCGAATTCTTTCCCATTGATCAATTGTTTGATCGAATTACGAATCGTTTTTCTGCGTTGATTGAAACTCATTTTCACGATACGGATGAACAACTTTTCATCACACGGCAAGGATACACGTTCGTTACGCGTACAACGAATAACTCCTGATTTAACTTTTGGTGGTGGATTGAATACATGCTCATCAACCGTAAAACAATATTCAATATCGTAAAATGCTTGAAGCAACACGCTCATAATTCCGTATGTTTTCGTCCCTGGTTTTTCTGCAACACGCATTGCTACTTCTTTTTGGAACATTCCCATGATTTCAGGAATCTGATCACGGTAATCCAAACATTTGAAAAGAATTTGAGACGAAATATTGTACGGGAAATTTCCAACCACGGCAAACTTATCGTCACCCATGATTTTTTTCAAATCCATTTTTAGGAAATCGGCTTCAATGATTTTTCCTTCCAATTGCGGAAAATGCTGTTTCAAATAGGCAATCGAATCGCGGTCAATTTCCATGACATACAAATCTTGATTCTCCTGTTGCAACAAGTATTCAGTAATCGCGCCCATTCCTGGACCAATCTCCAACACTTTCGTGCAATCTTGATGCCCTTTGTGCTGGGCTGCTATTTTTTGACAAATGTTTTTATCCGTCAAGAAATGCTGTCCAAGGTGTTTTTTTGCTCTTACTGACATTTATTTAAATTCTTCAATTACTGATAAAATAGTTCTAAACGCTGCGAATTTTCCCGAATAGCGTTCAGCATGATCTTTTTGCAAAACAGGTGCGTGTTGTTGCTGGTACTCGTCCATTTTTTCCTGGCTTGGCGACAAATACGTAATTGCGTATGTTACTCCGCCTTCTTCTTCACCGTGCACACGTGAAATTCTACTTTCGACAAAACAACCCGTTGCCATTACATCAGGAATGTGATTCGAACGCATCCAATTCACCCAATCTTCTGCAATTGCTGGGTCAATACTTACTGTGACATTGTATAAAATCATGGTGTAAAGTTAAGGAATAAACTGAAAAGTAGATGTGCAATAGAAAGCCTTGAACAATCGAAGAAGCCACAATCGAAACGTCATTCCTTGAAAATTCCTATTTTTACCTAAAAATAGATTCTATGCTCATGTCCATGACAGGTTTCGGGAAAACAACCGGAACATACCAAAGTAAAAAAGTATCAATCGAAATTCGTTCGCTGAACAGTAAATCATTGGATTTAAATGTAAGAACTCCACCTGTTTACCGTGAATTAGAATTAGCGATTCGCAACATCGTGAGTGAACACTTAGATCGTGGAAAAGTGGATGTGAACGTGAACTTGGACAGTACAGGCGACACAAAGAATTTTACGATTAATAAAGATTTAGCCAAAGCGTATTATGCCGACTTGAAAGCGGTAAATGACGCAATTGGTGAATCAACGGAGGATTATTTGGCTTTGATTTTGCGCATGCCAGACATTTATGTGAATGAGCGTGAAGAATTATCAGACGAGGAAAAAACATGGGTCTTGGAATTAATGAAAGATGCGTGTGTTAAATTGAATGAGTTCAGACGTCAAGAAGGAATTGCGTTGGAGAATGAGTTTACTGATCGCATTGAAGACATTCGTTCTTTGTTGAATGAAGTTCCAAAATATGAAAATGAGCGTATTGATACGATTCGTGAGCGCATCAAAAAAGGCTTGGAAGAATTAGAAAATAGCAAACACGACGATAATCGTTTGGAGCAAGAAATGATTTTCTACATTGAGAAATTGGACGTTGCGGAAGAAAAAATGCGTTTAGCAAATCACCTTGATTATTATTTGGAAACGATGGTTTTACCAAAATCTGGTAAGAAATTAGGATTCATTTCGCAAGAAATTGGTCGTGAAATCAACACACTAGGAAGCAAAAGCAATCACGCTGAAATGCAAAAATTGGTTGTTGACATGAAAGACAATCTGGAAAAACTGAAAGAACAGATTTTAAATACGTTGTAATAAAGAATACACTTTTGACTTTTAATTTATGACTAAAAGCGGCAAATGCATTATCTTCTCTGCTCCTTCTGGTGCTGGAAAAACAACCATCGTTCACGCCTTGTTGAACGCAGGAATTGGCTTGGAGTTTTCTGTTTCTGCGTGTAGCAGAGATCCTCGTCCAAATGAACTTGATGGTAAAGATTACCATTTTCTTGGAATCGAAAAATTCAAACAAGAAATCGAAAATGGTTCGTTTATCGAATGGGAAGAAGTGTACACCAATAATTTTTACGGAACATTGAAATCCGAAATCGAACGCATTTGGTCGAACGGGAAAACGGTAATTTTTGATGTGGACGTGATTGGTGGTTTAAATTTAAAACGCATTTTTGGCGATGCTGCGTTGGCTATCTTTGTTCAACCGCCGAGTTATGAAGAATTAGAGAAACGCTTGCGCTACAGAAGTACGGAAACGGAAGAAAAAATACAGCAACGCATGAGCAAGGCGCACACAGAATTGAGTTCTGCTCCTGAATTTGATGTTGTTTTAATCAACGACGACTTGGAAAAAGCCATTGAAAAGGCAAAAAACCTTGTTGTTGAATTTATCGAAAAATGAACATAGGATTATACTTTGGAACGTTTAACCCGATTCATGTCGGACATTTGGTCATTGCTAACTACATGGCTGACTTTACCGATTTGGATCAAGTTTGGTTGATTGTTTCACCACATAATCCCTTGAAAGAAAAATCGACACTGTTAACCGATTTGCACCGTTTGGCCTTGGTGAAAATTGCGATCGACGATAATCCAAAGTTGCGCGCGAGTGATATCGAGTTTTCCTTACCAAAACCAAGTTATACTGCCACAACGCTGGCCTATTTAAAAGACAAATATCCACAGCACAATTTTGCCTTGATCATGGGCGAAGATAATTTGAGAACATTACACAAATGGTACAACCACGATGTGATTCTCAAAAATCACAAAATCTACGTTTACCCGCGTGTCTTGACGGTTCAAGAAGAGGCAGAAGTAACTGGAATCAATTCGCACATTGGAAATGATTTTGCAGAAGATGCGAATGTTGTTTTTTGCGATGACGCTCCAGTAATGAAAGTTTCAGCAAGCTTTGTGCGCAATGCCATTCGTGATGGTAAAGATGTACGTTATTTGTTGACAGAACCAGTACACAAGTACATAGAGGAAATGAACTTCTATCGATAATTAAAAGGATTCGAAAATTTGAAAGATTTAATTCTCGAATTTTTGCATCTACAAATTATCAAATTCCCCCTGTTTGTTATTTCATAATCGGATGATATGCCACTTTTTCTTCGTGGATGGAGTTTACTTGAATGTCTGTTTCAACTTTATCAGGATTCCAAATGTACAATTTACCTTTCCCCATTGTTTTGAAAAGGTAGGTATTTTGAATCGCTTCATTTGCTTTTAAATCAACCAAACTGTAATCTTCAGTATTGTTATAATCATACACGATTCTCAAGCCATTTGCTTTTGCTACTAAATTGACATACAGTTTTGTAACAGTAGAATAATGTTCATTTACCGAAGGAAGCGCAGTAAATTCTTCCGATGCTTTCACATGCAACAATTTGTTTTCTGCAATCAACTTTTTAGCTGAGCTAATTTTGGTTTGTTTGTCAACAGGAATGTACTGATAGATGATTACTCCTTCTGTTTCGTTCAAAACATCATTCAATTGTTCTGAACTAACAAACTCTCCAACAATCACTAATTCTGGATGACGATTTATGTCTTCTAATTGAGCATTTGCCTCCAAAGGACCAAAATGGCTATCTCGCACAATAAAATCTCCTGGCTTTAGCACAGTCTTCATCGATTCATCAAAATTGGAAAAACTATAATGAATCAATTTTCGATCAGGTTGAAACGGATTTTCGCCATAACGAAAACTGAAAAGTGGATAATGATAATAGACCTTTTCGTTGGTTAAATGTTGTTTCTTCAAGAAATCTGCTGCGGCAATAACCTGATATTCAATAGCGTTGGATTTTTTAGGGTAAATCTTCGTGTTCACCAATGTAAGTGTCATTATTCCACCAAAAACAAAGAAAATAATGGATGAAACCAAGTGATTCGACAGTTTGAATCGACTTATATAATAAAGGTTTAAGAGTAGTACCACTGGAACACCTTGTGTGGCAATTCGTGTCAATCCAGCTGATCCATTTTGTCCAGTTGCCCAGAAATACGAATGTAAAACGACGATTCCTAAAAAAATGCCATAGCTATAAAACGCCCAATTGAATTGAAAATCATTCCAACGCTTTTTAACCAATAAAACAAGCATACACGGAACTCCCAGCAGAAGAATATACAGCCCTGGATTTCCCAAGTAGTTTTTATACGAAAGAAGATAGTGATCCCACGTTCCATGGCCATACAATGAATTACCCATGCTGTATGCACTTTTCGTGAAGTACCACCAAAAGTCACTATATACAAGCAGACCGATTAAGGCATAAACGATGAAACCGGTAAAAATAAATGGAATGGTTTTGTACGATCGATTGAATATCAAAAGCATGATTCCTAATACAATGGGCAATTGTCCCTCACTTCGCATAAACGGCATAAACGAAACGACGATAGCGAACCACATCCATTTCTTTTCAAGTAATAGCCATAAAGACAGCATAACAGCCAGATTGAACAAGGGCTCTGTTAATCCGCCAAGTAGTGTTTCTGTTGTATCATGTGCAACCAATAAAATGAGTGGAAAGAGCACTTGCAACCACACAGAAACGCCGAGTTTTGTTAAAATCCGAAAGCCAAGTAAAACTGTACTGGAAAAAACAAGAATATTGAACACAACCATTCCGTTGAATCCAAATTGGGCGAATGGTGAACTAACGAGAATAAAAAATGGTTTTCCCCAATGATGCAGAAAAAGCTCTGGTTGATACCATGAACCTTGTGCAATAAAAAAGTGCATGATGCCATCGCCTGGATCAGTTGGAATTTCATTCTTAAGCATGAAATAAACTAACCAAGCAACACAAAACGCAAGTACGATGTACTTTAAAAAAGATGTGTTCCGAATGGAGTTAATCATCGAATTAAAGAACCATTTCTGGAACGAAATCAGGCACAACTAAATCACCTTCAGTAAGTGCAATAATTTCTTCAACTGTCACACCAGGTGCGCGTTCAATTAAATGAAATTTGTTGTCTTTGATTTCCATTACCGCTAATTCCGTAACGACTTTTTTCACGCAACCAACACCTGTTAATGGCAACGTACATTCTTTCAAAATCTTAGATTCACCAGCTTTGTTTGAATGCATCATGGCAACAATAATGTTTTCAGCAGACGCAACTAAATCCATTGCTCCACCCATTCCTTTCACCATTTTACCTGGAATTTTCCAATTGGCGATATCACCATTTTGAGAAACTTCCATTGCTCCTAGAACTGTCAATTGAACGTGTTGTCCACGAATCATTGCAAAAGACATCGCTGAATCGAAAAAAGCAGCACCTTCACGCACAGTAATCGTTTGTTTACCAGCGTTGATCAAGTCAGCATCTTCTTCACCTTCAAACGGAAATGCGCCCATTCCAAGAACACCATTTTCAGATTGAAATTCTACTTCAATTCCTTCAGGAATATAATTCGCAACAAGTGTTGGAATACCAATTCCAAGATTGACATACCAACCATCTCTTAACTCTTGTGCAATGCGTTTTGCAATTCCAATTTTATCTAAAGCCATAACTTAAAATGTATCAATTATATAATGTAATAATGTATCAATTCAAGAATCAATCAATTTCTATTTTTAGAACTTGATATTATCTTATAAACTATTAGTCCAATTTCATTTAGTTTATCATATAAACCTTCATTGGTTGGATAATATTCCGAACGATTACATAAAATCAACCAGTATTTTGTTTCCTCTATTTCTTTTGCAGCAATTTTCAACTTGTGAATAAAATCATTTCTAGATTCTGCATTTTGTGCTTCATGCACATTTGCTCCAATTGAAGTTCCTGATTTTAAAAGTTGACGAGAAACTACAAACTTCTTATTAGATTCTAATAATTCACAATATGCAATAATCTCTAAAGAAAATTCTATTGATTTATCTAGAATTATATTTCGTTTCCCTGGTTCCACCCAATTGCTACATTGATGAATTGAACTATTGTTTAATTAATTTTTTGGTCTAACAGTTCGTTGCTCAATGCGTTTCTCAAATTTCTCACCTTTGAAAATGCGTTGAATAAATATTCCTGGTGTATGAATATAGTTCGGATCCAATTCTCCAGCTGGAACCAATTCTTCCACTTCAGCAATTGTGATTTTACCAGCCATTGCCATCATTGGATTAAAGTTACGAGCCGTTGCTTTGAACACTAAGTTTCCTTCTGTATCACCTTTCCAAGCTTTCACAATCGCAAAATCAGCCGTTAAAGCAGATTCTAAAATGTGTGGTTTTCCATTGTAAATACGCACTTCTTTTCCTTCAGCCACTTCAGTTCCGTAACCAGCAGGTGTAAAAAACGCAGGAATACCAGCTCCACCAGCACGACATCTTTCTGCCAAACTTCCTTGTGGAATCAAATCAACTTCCAATTCACCGGAAAGCATTTGACGCTCAAATTCAGCATTTTCACCAACATATGAACTAATCATTTTTTTGATTTGTTTTTGTTGCAACAACAAGCCTAAACCAAAATCGTCAACACCTGCATTGTTTGAAATACATGTTAAATTCTTTGTGCCCATTTTTACCAATTGAGCAATTGAATTTTCAGGAATTCCACACAATCCAAAACCGCCAAGCATTAAGGTCATACCGTCTTCGATACCAACCAATGCTTCTTCAACATTTTTTACAACTTTATTCATCTCTTAAAATTCAAAAAGTGGATCTTCAGGGCTTACCTCATCTGCTGCTGGCTCCAAGGAAGCCTCACCTGCACATGAAAACTGCTGAGGATCATAATTTGCAGGCGCTTCAAAATCAGTTGTCGACAAAGCAACGACTGGATCTTTGTACACTTTCTGCATATAATATCCATAAATCGGCAAGGCCATTCTTGCTCCTTGTCCCCAGTTCATTGAACGGAAACGTACAGCACGATCTTCAGCTCCTACCCAAACACCTGTTACTAATTCTGGCGTTAAACCAACAAACCAACCGTCAGAGTTATTTTGTGTTGTTCCTGTTTTACCAGCCGTTGGTGCTAAAACATTCCCCCACGATTGTCCACCACGAAGACTTCCTGCTGTTCCTTGCGTCACAACTTTCTTCATCATTAACAACGTTTCGTAGGCAACATTCTCATTCAATACTTCTTTCGAGTATGGTTTGGCGTTAAAAATCACGTTACCATTTCTGTCTTCAACACGTAAAATGGTTGTTGGACGATTGTAAATTCCGTTGTTCGCAAAAATACATTGCGCGCCTACCAATTCATACAATGATAAATCCATAATTCCCAAACACAATGCTGGAACCTCATCCTCAGGTCGAAGATTGATATCCATCATTTTCAATAATTTAGAAATGGTTTTTGGTCCAGCATATCCACCCATTTTTGCCATTACAGCAACGGTGATGTTGTTCATCGATTGCGCTAAACCAGTTGATGCAGTAACAACACTTGCATCCGATCCACCAGCATTTTTAGGACACCAACGATCGTCAATGTTTCCTTCAGCATCTTGTAAATCCACACAATACGCTCTGTTTTCGAATTGCGTACATGGTTTCACAACACCCATTGCCATTGCAGTACTATAAACGAACGGTTTGATAGTTGAACCAACTTGACGTTTACCTTGTCGCACGTGGTCAAAGGCAAAATGTTGGAAATTTGCACCACCCACCCAAGCTTTTACGAATCCAGTTTGTGGCTCAATTGAAATTAATCCTGCATGCAAGAAAGATTTGTAATAACGAATTGAATCATTTGGTGTCATTAAAGTATCTACTTCACCATGTTTCCACGAGAATACGCGCATTGACGTTGGCGAATTAAAATTCGCAACAATTTCACCGTCCGACATTCCTTGGTCTTTTAATTCTGCGTATCGAGGTGAATTCAATCGAGCAGAACGCATGATTCCTTCAGCTGCTTCATCTGTAATTGCATTACTAAACGGATAGTTTCGCGTTCCACGGTTATTGTCATCAAATGCACTTTGAAGATTCTCTTTCAAATGTCTTTCAACAGCTTCTTCAGCATATTCTTGAAGATTTGCGTCAATCGTAGTGTAGATTTTTAAACCATCACGGTAAATATCCCATGGTGTACCATCTTGACGTTTGTATTTCCAGCTTCCATCTGTATTTCTTTCCAATAAGATTGCTGACAATTCTTTACGAACTGCTTCACGGAAATAAGGCGCCATACCTTGTTTGTGATCTACTTCTTGGTAATCAACAACAAGTGGTTTTTCTTTCAATTTATCGTATTCCTCTTGCGTAATTTTATTGCGCAATGCTTCATTCTCTTCATTGCTGTTTTTCAACCATTGAAACAAAACTTGATTTCTTCGTGAAACTGCTCGCAATGAATCTGAAGCGCGTGCCTCTGCAATTTGTTCTCTAGTAACTGCCTCTGGAGCAATTTCCATGCGCGCAGCTAATTTACGTCTATAGTTTTCGACTTTAAACGAATAAGGATTGTACAAGGAAGGGTTTTTACACATTCCAACCAACATTGCTGCTTCCTCTTTCGTTAAATCTTTCGGTTTTTTATTGAAATAAACTTTCGCTGCATTCTCAATTCCAACGGCGTTGTATAAGAAATCAAACTGATTCAAGTACATCGTGATAATTTCCTCCTTCGTATACAATTTTTCTAAACGAATTGCGATGATATTCTCACGTGCTTTTTCGTTGATACGCTTAAGTTTACGACCGATGTAACCTAAATCAGATCCTTCAACTGCTTCACCTGTTGCTTGGGCCAATTTTTCACGATCGCGTTGTTGCAGGGTAAATAATAATTTTGCCAACTGCTGAGAAATCGTCGATGCTCCACCAGCACCACCAACACTCATAATTGCACGTCCAATTGCTCTAAAATCTACTCCGGAGTGATCATGAAAACGTTCATCTTCAGTAGAAATCAACGCATCTGTTACAAACGGAGAAATTTCTTTGTATTCCACACTTGTACGGTTTACTTTCCAATAACGTCCCAACTCCGTTTCACCGTCCGCTGCAAACACAACAGATGCTTGCAATTCGGGTGGATCAGCCAACATTTCTACTGGTGGCAAATCATCTTCAGATTGGAACAAAAGCAAGGCACAAACAATCAAAAAAGGAAACATTCCAAATGCCCAAAAAGCATAGGTCATTTTCTTTTTACCCCCTTCAGAAAAAGTAACTTTTGTTTCTTTTCTATCCTTCATATTCAGATTTATTTATGTAAAAATAAAGATTTCTTTGATTCGTAAATTCGTTTTAAAATTTATTGAAGAACATCCCTTCGTTGACTATCCAATTTTAATAAAATGAACATCATCATCGAGAACGACATCATCGAGGAACCACCATAACTAAAGAACGGCAATGGAATCCCGATAACCGGCGCAAATCCAATGTTCATCCCAATATTTATGGCAAAGTGATAAAATAAAATCATTGCAACAGTATACGCGTAAATACGATTAAAGGAAGATCGTTGACGTTCTGCAATCACAATGATTCGCAGCAACATAAACATGTATAGTCCAAACAAAACAAAAACACCGATGAAGCCCCATTCTTCTGCAAATGGACAAAAAATGAAATCCGTTTCACTTTCAGGAACGTGGTTACTTTCTACACTCGAGACAGAAGCTTTGTTGTAACCTTTTCCTGTAAAACCACCAGATCCAACAGCCGCCATTGCACGATTTCGGTTATAATCATCGCCATCTGGATCTTCTTTCAAACCAAGAAAAAGTTCAATACGATCTTTTTGGTGCGTCGCCAATCCTTGGAAACCATAATTGACCGTTGTTGCCAATCCAGATGCTAAAATATATCCAAAGAGTACAACAAACGTTGCTCGGTTACGATCTCTTCGCGATGATAAGAAACGCAAAATCAAGAACATGATTAGCGCAAAAATGGTTAAGGCAATAATTACACTCCAAAAACCAGGAATTTTTACATCACCCAGCCAAGAGAATTCTAAGGTTTCATTACTCATTAATAGCGTAACAACACTTAAGAAAACGACAACAAAAAGAATAGGAATAAAGTGACTTCCCACCCATGTTTGTTTGAATTTAACCCCGGGAATACTGTTCACTACTTTCAAAATCAAAGGATCGTACGTAATTCCCTCGCGGTACATTACAAACAGAAAGGATGTAAAAACAACGAAGGTTCCAGCATCTGGTTGAAGCAGAATTAACGTCATTGGAACCAAAATGATTGCATTCGCCAATAAAACTGTTTGAATGTTTTGTTGCTTTACGTTTACATTACTGATAAATCGTGCAAGTAAAAGTCCCGTTCCGATTTTGGCGAACTCAGCGGGTTGAATACCCATTGAACCAATTCCTAACCAAGCATGCGCACCATTTACAGCGGGCATGAATAGTACAATCACCAATAAAACGAGTGTAAACAAATAAATCGGTACACAGAATTTTCGATAGATATCCGAATCAATTAGAAAGACCATTAATCCAAGGAAAAGCGAAACGCCCACCCACATGATTTGCTTTCCATACTTCTGAGAAAAATCAAAAATATTTGGATGATCTTCATTGTAGGCAGTAGAATATACCGTTGCCACGCCCATGATTAATAAAATCATGTAGACAATGAACAATGCCCAATCTAAGTGAGCTACCAGCGATTCTCCTTTTCTCATTTATTTATAAGCAAAGTTTGCTTCCAAAATTATTTTCTCACGTTCTTTCTCCGTGATTTTTCGTGTTAAGTATTTTTCGATCATCAAACCTGCAGTTGGAGCGGCCCAAAGTCCACCACCACCTTTTGCGTTTTCAATGAACACAGCAATGGCAATTTTCGGTTTATACATTGGCGCAAAAGCAACAAAAACCGAGTGATCGTCTCCATGCGGATTCTGAACCGTTCCTGTTTTACCACACACAATAATATCTTTTAATTGTGCTCTTTTTCCTGTTCCTCCTGGTTCGTGCACTACACGACGCATGCCTTCTACAATTGTTGTGTAATGTCTCGATTCTACCATCGCGTAATGCTTCTTACGGAATTCAGGTAAAGGTCCGTCTTTTCCAATTGATTTCACGAAATGTGGTGTAATGTACCAGCCTCGATTTGCTATGATTGCAGCAATATTGGCCATGTGCAAAGGCGTCAACATGACTTCTCCTTGACCAATCGAAATTGAACGAATCGTTGAAAAAGCCCAACGATGATGTCCGTACCATTTATCATAATAGGCTGCATCTGGAATTGTTCCTGAACGCAAACCTGTAATATCTGTTTCTAAACGTTGTCCCAATCCAAAGCTATGCATGTATTTTGCCCAGATATTCAATCCGATTTCTGCATCTTCAAAATTGCTGCGTTTCTTTCCTTGTTGAATAATTCTTCTTGTTACAGCGTAATAATAGGGATTACATGAATGTTTAATCGCGTCCGCTAAATTTCCCGCACTAGCGTGATTGTGACATCCAACAACCGATTTATTACATGGGAAACCCGATTCAGGCGTAATAACTCCTTCTTGCAAACCAATTAAGGAATTCAGCAATTTGAAGGTTGAACCGGGTGGATATTCTGATGACAACGGTCGTGGAAGCAAAGGCATATTTGGATCCTTCAACAGTTTCGGATAATTCATGGAAATATTACGCTTCCCAATTAATAAGTTTGGATCGTACGACGGAGCAGAAACCAAGGCCAATATTTCACCTGTGTTTGGTTCAATTGCCACAATACAACCACGTTTGTTTTGCAATAATTTTTCACCATACGCTTGAAGGATAATATCAACACCCAATTTCAAGGCAGGACCTTGTAAAGCTGTTGTATCGTATTTACCATCTGCATACGGTTCAATCGCATTGTTCATTGCTGACGTTACAATGTAGCGGATTCCTTTTCGTCCTCGTAATTCCTTTTCGTAGTAGCGTTCCAATCCAGCGCGACCAATATTGTTTCCTGGTTTGTAGAAATGATCCGCATCCACTTCTTCGGCATTTACTTCAGATAAGTAACCAACGA
Organism: Bacteroidota bacterium; assembly: GCA_039797785.1. Classification (GTDB taxonomy): domain Bacteria; phylum Bacteroidota; class Bacteroidia; order Flavobacteriales_D; family Crocinitomicaceae; genus M0103. The sequence goes on from JBDKHH010000013.1 coordinate 23,148, forward strand.
TGTTCGCTCCATTCGCAAATGGATAGGAACGCATGCTTGTTACTTCTTCGTAAAATCCTGGGAAATCCTCTAAGTGAGGAGCAATGTTTGCAATTTCATCGAGCGTTAATTCCTTTAGGAAAGGATAAGCTCTAATCTTTTGATAGTTGGGCGTTGTTTTTCCAGTATGCTTGTTACGATACACTCCTTCTCCTTCACGAATGGCAATGAATCGTTCACGTACTTCTTCTCTTGTCCAACCGATTAATTTTGCAAATGCGACAGTATCCAAGTTTTTGATATCTGCCTCAACCATCATTAAGTTATAATACGTGCGGTTGGATACGATTTTCTTGCCGTTGCGGTCAAACAAGACTCCGCGTGGTGGTGTAATTTCTTTTCGTTTCTCAGCGATTTCTTGCGCACGCAGTGTCCAGGTATCATCCATCACCTGCATATAAAAAATACGCATGGCATAGATAAGACCTACCAATACCACAAATGTGATTATTACGTATTTACGTGCGTCGAAATTCATCTTTCTTGTGGCTTAGAAACAAGTAATGCTTGCAATAACAAACAAATTAAAAAAGAAAGAGGCAAACTCAAGAGTGTTTTTTGAAGAATTAACAGAATATCATTCAATCGGAACATTTCCAAGATGAAAAACCAAAAATGATGAATGAATAAAAGTGTTCCGAAAACGTAGATAAACCAACGCGTTCCCATTTCATAGATGTTTCCTTCTTTCAGGTTATCGTAACCATCACGAGGAGCGAACATTTTGAAAATTTGTGGTCTTAGATATGCCACCAACAACAAGGAAGACGTGTGTAATCCGTACGTATTGGAAATTGAATCAATCACCATTCCCATAACAAACGCAATTGTCAAGAGATAAATTGTGCCTAATTCAAACGGCAAAAGGATAATCAACAAGGGGTAGACCATCAATTGGATTCCCCAGCCAATTTCCAACTGATTTAGTATCAATGATTGAAGAATCACCAACACAATAAAACGAATACTATGTTTAATTACCTCATTCATCTTCTTTATCCGCTGGAATTAATGCCTCAATGGCTTGTTGTTCTTCTTGCATTAAGTTTTTAATGACGTAAACACGTTGAATCGTTCTAAAATCTTCTGAATAGCGAATAGCAACATCCCACAATGGTTTTCCTTCAACTGCATTCAATTTTCGTACATGTCCAACCGTTAGTCCACGTGGAAAATAGCCTGAACCACCACGTGTAACAACTTTCGACCACAATTTAATTTTTAAGTCATTTGAAATCCCAGTAATTGAACCAATCCGTGGATCACGTCCATCCCATTTCAACAAACCAACCATTCCAATTGGCTCAATCATTACGTCCAAATTAATGTCTTCCGTTAAAACAGATTTTACAACACTGTAATTTTCACTTGTGTTGTGAATGATTCCAACAATTCCCTTTTCAGAGAACACGCCCATGTTGCGTTTAATCCCTTGCTTCGAACCAATGTTCAAGGTAAAGTAATTATTGCGTTTTGTGACAGTAGAGTTAATAACCGTCGCAGGAATATATTCATATTGTTGACGGTACAAAGTATCATCAATTTTCACCAATCCATATTGCAAACGGTGGAAGCTTTGAGGCAAGCGTTCTCGCAACAATATATTTTCACGTTGCAAGGCATCGTTGTTTTTGCTCAAGTTAAAATGCTTCGTTACATCGTTGCGCATTTCTAAAATTGAACCATTGATGGAAGATGCAGTTGTTAAATATTGCGCACGTGGAAACTGTAAAAAAGAGAAATAAGTGGACAGTGCAAAGATTTGCAACACCACAAAAAACAAGAATACACGGAAACGCCTAAAAAAGGCTATCAAATTGCGCATGCACAAAGATAAAAAAGTCCCGGTAAATATGTACCGGGACTTTCAAATTAATCTCTAATCAAGAATTGGAAGCGATCAATGTTTTTCAAAGCAATGCTCGTTCCTCTGGCTACAGCTCTTAGCGGGTCTTCCGCAATGTGAACTGGTAGCTTTGTTTTCGCTGAAATTCGTTTATCTAAACCTCTCAACATCGAACCTCCACCTGCTAAGTAGATACCTGTTTTATAGATATCTGCAGAAAGTTCTGGTGGTGTCATCTCCAAAGCACTTAAAATCGCTTCTTCGATTTTCGAAATTGTTTTATCCAAGGCGTGGGCAACTTCTGAATATGTAATGATAATTTCCTTTGGAATTCCCGTCATAAGGTCACGACCACGTACGGCGAAATCTTCTGGTGGATTATCTAATTCAGGTAAAGCGGCACCCACTTCAATTTTAATTTGTTCTGCTGTACGTTCACCCACCAAAATGTTGTGTTGACGACGCATGTATTCTTCAATGTCATTTGTGAAATCATCACCTGCAATACGGATTGATTTATCACAAACAATTCCACCCAAAGCAATGACAGCAATTTCAGAAGTACCACCACCGATATCAATAATCATGTTACCCATTGGTTCTTCAACATCGATTCCGATACCAATTGCTGCTGCCATCGGTTCGTGAATCAAATATACTTCTTTCGCGCCTGCATGTTCAGCAGAGTCACGTACTGCACGTTTTTCAACTTCGGTAATACCTGATGGGATACAGATAACCATTCGTAAAGTAGGGTTGAACAAGCTTCTTCCTGGATTGATCATTTTGATCATTCCACGAATCATTTGTTCGGCACTTTGGAAATCGGCAATTACACCATCTTTCAAAGGACGTACGGTTTCAATCAATTTGTGGGTTTTCCCATGCATTTGTTGTGCCTTCTTTCCGATGGCTACAACTTTGCCAGATTGAATATCTTTTGCAACGATTGAAGGTTCGTCAACAACCACTTTATCATTCATGATGATAAGCGTGTTTGCCGTCCCTAAGTCGATTGCAATTTCTTGCGTTAAAAAGCTAAATAATCCCATGTTTTTTTGCTCGCTTCTTTTTAGTAGCTTATAATGTTAAGCAGTTTCTTCGTAAAATTTGAATTTTTGTTACACTTTTCGACAAATAAATGTTTTTTAGTGTTTAAAATGTCTGTTACCTGTGAACACCATTGCCATGTTGTGCTCGTTGCAGTAATCAATTGATAACTCGTCTTTTATCGATCCACCTGGTTGAATAACAGCAGAAATTCCAGCATTGTCTGCAATCTCTACACAATCAGGGAACGGGAAAAATGCATCCGAAGACATCACAGCTCCTTTCAAGTCAAAACCAAACGATTTTGCTTTATGAATGGATTGTGTCAAGGCATCAACACGTGATGTTTGTCCTGTTCCGCATGCCAACAATTGATTGTTTTTTGCCAAAACGATCGTGTTTGATTTTACGTGTTTCACAATTTTATTTGCGAACAATAAATCTTTCACTTCAGCATCCGTTGGTTTCACGTTTGTTCTTGATTCCAACTGATCAGCCGTTTCAGTAATTAAGTCTTTATCTTGTTCTAAGATTCCGTTCAAAATTGTTCTGATTTGACGTTTTGGTAAAGCAACTTCTTTTTGTACCAAAATGATTCGGTTCTTTTTGCTTTTCAGCAATTCCAAAGCCTCAGCATTGTAGCTTGGTGCAATCACAACTTCACAAAATAATTCGTTGATTTCAACAGCTGTTTCCAAATCAATTTCTCCGTTGGCAATTAAAATTCCACCGAATGCGCTTACAGGATCACCTGCTAAGGTATCCACATATGCTTGTTTCATTGTTGGACGAATCGCCAAACCACAAGGATTGTTGTGCTTTAAAATAGCAAACGTTGGTGCTTCGTTTTTGAACTCAGCCATTAAGTTTACCGCTGCATCAACATCCAATAAGTTGTTGTATGACAATTCTTTACCGTGTAATTTATCAAAGATTGCATCCAAATCGCCATGGAAAATTCCTTTTTGATGTGGATTCTCTCCGTAACGCAAAACCTGTGATTGTTGCGTGCTCACTTTCAAGATTTCTTTTTCTCCTTTGTTGAAGTAATTGAAAATCATTGAATCGTAGTGAGACGAAACATTGAAGGCATCACGTGCGAATGATTCACGTTGTTCGATTGATGTTGTACCGTTTTGGTTAACAAGCATTTCGAGAAATTCAGCATATTGAGCTTGAGATGGGATAATCACAACATCCTTGTAATTTTTCGCAGCTGCGCGAATCAAGGAAATTCCACCGATATCAATTTTCTCAATAATGGCAGCATGATCTGCTCCTGAAGCAACCGTTGCCTCAAATGGATACAAATCAACAATCACTAAATCAATTTCAGGAATGTCAAATTCTGCAATTTGCTCTTGGTCTTCTTGTAAGTCACGACGGTTCAAAATACCACCAAATACTTTTGGGTGTAATGTTTTCACACGACCTCCTAAAATAGAAGGGTAAGACGTTAAATCTTCAACGCGCTCAACTGGAATATTCATCTCTTCAATGAACGATTGCGTTCCACCTGTCGAATAAATAACGACGCCGTTTTTGTGTAACTCTTGGACAATCGGTGCTAAACCGGTTTTGTCGAAAACTGAAATTAATGCAGAATTGATTTTTTTTGATGTACTCATCTCCTGAAAATGTAAGAAAGTGCAAAATTAGTCTAAATTTTCTGACCATCAAGGTTTAAAAACAAAAAAGGGATGAAATTCACCTATCTTTTCTTAAGGCTTTAAATTTGAACTTTTTTGAGCGATTTATCACTGCTTAAAATTCCTTAACTTCGTTGAAACAAATTTGACAATGATAAAGGTTTGCTTGGTGGAAGATGAGAAAAGTTTGGCTGATTTAATTCAGTTGAATTTAGAATTGGATCAATACGATGTGCAATGCATTCACAACGGCCGAGTGGCGTTTCAACAAGCGCAAGAGTTGGCGAAATTGGATTTGATTATCTTGGATGTGATGCTGCCTGAAGTAAGCGGTTTAGACATTTGCAAAGAAATCCGTAAGCACGGCGACGTTCCGATTTTGTTTCTATCTGCCAAAGGCACAACCGAAGATCGCATTGCTGGATTGAAATTGGGCGGGAACGATTACTTAAGTAAACCATTTGACCTGGAAGAATTGTTGTTGCGCGTCAATATTCTGACGAAACATTTAACGCAAAAAAATAGCCAGCCCAGCACCTTGATTATTGGCGGGAAAGAAGTGAATTTTGAAACCTATGAAGTCATTGATATTCGTTCCAATGTTGGTGTAACCATTTCGAAGAAAGAAATCGAACTATTGAAATTGTTTGCTGAGAAAGAAGGCATCGTTATTTCTCGCGACGAAATCTTGGATAAAATTTGGGGGAAAGACCAATTTCCAACTTCACGAACGATTGATAATTATATTCTCTCCTTCCGTAAATTGTTTGAAGACGATCCGAAAAATCCAATTTATTTTCATTCGATTCGAGCTGTTGGTTACAAATTTACGGCATGACTGCCGATTCATGATTCATGATTCATGATTCATGATTTAAGGAAAATAGAGGTTGAATTTGAATAATTTGTTAAACATCCTAAATTTAAAAAATAGTGTTGTTTCTCTTTGTTATTTTTGCGCATTGAAGAATTATGGAGAATAAAGAATTACAAAAAC
>JBDKHH010000014.1:0-13377 GCA_039797785.1 Bacteroidota bacterium
CAGGATTAATCATCGATTCGTTGGTTGTTCCGAATTTAGAACCAGACATGTCTGTTGGGAAATTAACCGACGGAACTGCAACAAATTTTATGTTCAATACTCCTACGCCTTCTCAATCAAACAATCCGAGCACAGGTTATACGGGATTTGAAAACGCACCAATTATCGATACGGCAGGTGGATTTAGAACAGCTTCTGTTTCTGTAACGATTACAAATACTTCGCTGACCGGAGGAGTTGTGCGATACACAACAAATGGTCAAGATCCAACAGGCGCTTCGACTTTGTATTCAGGACCTATTTTACTGAATTCAAATTCAGTGCTTAAAGCCAAATGTTTCCCAATAGTGGCGACTTCTTTGCCAAGTGCGACAGCTACTGAAACGTATTTCTTTATGGAAGACTTTACAATTCCAGTGATTTCAATTACAACAGATCCAACCAATTTATATGGGCCAACAGGAATCTTTGATAATTATACAACCGATTGGAGAAAACCATGTGTGATTGAATACTTTGATGCAGATGGTGTAAAACAATTTGAATCGCGTGCTTCGATTAAACCAGATGGTGGAGCAGGAGGAAGTCGCTCAAATCCGCAACACAGTGTGACAATTGAGCCAGCGCACAGTTTGTATGGCGAAGGAGAACCTGTGCATTATCCTTTGATTCCAGAAAAAGGTTTTATCAATGATTTTTATGCGTTTTACTTAAGAAATGGAAGTAACATGTGGAATCAATACCCACAAAAAGATGCGACTTTCATGCGTATTATGCGTGAAACGAATGCAAATTCACAAGCCTATTCTCCAGTGATTGCGTTTGTCAATGGAAATTACTTCGGTGTGTATGAATTGCGTGAAAAAGCAAATGAAGGATACTTTGAGAACAATTACGGTAACGACCGCGATAGTTTGGATTTATTATCGATTAGTTATTTCTATGGTGCAGGCGTTTTGCGAACTGTGAAAGGATCAGATACTGGATTCTATAACATGCGTAATTTCATCACAACGTATGACCCAGCAAGTCCTGATTATTTTCAAAAAAGCCATGAGAAATTAGATTTATATAATTTCACGGATTACTTAGCGGGTGAAAACTTCTTTGCGAATGCCGATTGGATTTACAACAATATGAAGGTGGCGCGTACACGAACTGAAGGGAATCGTTGGCGTTTCTTTTTACAAGATATGGAATTAGGTTTAGGTGTTTGGACAGATTACAACTATAATACGTTTGATTACTTCCGAAATAACAATCAACCAAATCCATTCTGGGATATTTACAATGGTTTAACGCAAAACGCTGAGTTCGAAAATTACTTCATTAATCGTTATGCCGATTTGATGAATACAATCTGGCGACCAAGTTATTTCACACCGATTGTTGATGCCATGTACAATCAATTGCTACCAGAAATGCCGCGTCATTTTCAAACATGGACAGGCGATATTCCTGGTGGAATGGGAACGTATGCAAACATTCACAACGATATAATCAATCAAATTAGCAACAGAAGCAATGTGATCCGTTCGCAAATGTTGACGGAATATAGTTTAGCTGAAACAGTGGATGTGACGTTGAACGTTCAACCGGCAGGAGCAGGATACATTAAGATTTCAACGATTGTTCCATCTGCTTTGCCTTGGACAGGTGTTTATTTCGATGGAAATCCAGTGAAAATAACAGCAGTTGCGAATCCTGGATATACCTTCTCTAGTTGGCAAGCGAATTCTGTAATTCCTTCGGGAGATTTAGATACAAACAGCATTTTCTTAAACATTGGAAACGATGATACGTTCTTGGCATTGTTTACAGGTGCAGCAGAACCAACAGGTGTAACAGTATCAGAAATTCACTACAATCCAGATCCATCAGTTGACGGTGGAAATTGGATCGAATTACACAACAATGGAACAACTTCCGCTGAATTAACAGGATGGAACGTGAAATCAAAACACTTCTGGGATAAGTATACATTTGAAGATGGAACATCAATTCCAGCGAATGGCTACCTAGTTGTTTGTCAGGATACCAACTTGTTTAAAGCACACTACCCAAGTGTGACAAATTTCGTTGGTGCTACAGGATATGCATGGAGTAACAAATTGGATTCGATTAAAATCTACAATGCACAAAATCAATTGGTGGTAATGGCTGAATACCGCGATAGCGCTCCGTTCCCAGAATGTGCAGACGGATGGGGAAGAAGCTTGGAAAACAGTGCTTATCAAACTACTCAATTGGATTCAACGGTTTGGTTCTGTGGATGTATCGGAGGATCACCAGGTAAAGCATATGAGCCATGTGTTGAAGCATTGCAAATCTCAGAGATTAATTACAATAACAATATTTTGGCAGTTGATGCCGGAGATTGGATTGAATTGCACAATGCAAGTTCTTCAGCTTTGAATGTGGCAAATTACACCTTCCAAGATGCAAAAAATCAACATGTGTTTACCTTGCCTTCTGTTACTTTGGAAGCAGGACAATATTTAGTGTTGAGCAATGATTTAGTATTGTTCGGTGGTGAACATGCAAACGTAACAAACGTGAGTGGAACATTTGATTTTGGTTTAGCTGAAAAAGATGCCTTGCGTTTATACAATGACGCTGGCGTTTTGGTGACAAGTGTCTTGTATGACAATGTGAATGCATGGCCGACAACGCCAAGTACAGATAATTACACTTTAGAATACGATGGCGCGAATGGATATGTGAATCCGAACGTTGGAAGTTCTTGGTTTGTGGGATGTGAAGGCGGTTCACCTGGAAGAGGATTTACACCTTGTCCAGTATTACCTGATGGAGAAGATGTGTTCTTGTATCCAAATCCAACCGAAGGATTGATCAATGTCGTATTTGACAATTCAAGTAATTCTTCTGGTTCAACTGATTTTGAGATTTTCGATGTACAAGGAAATATTGTGAAATCAATGAATTTTGTGACTGACGAATCTACTGTTATGGTTCAATTGAACTTAGATGATCTTCGTCATGGAGTATATTACTTGCGAGTGAAACAAACAGGTATGACGGTTCAAAAACCATTTGTGAAAATTTGATGTCAAATGGTATGAGTTTTCTTGCCGTTAAGTGAGATTGACCTTAGTGCTTGCCATCAATTTTGACAGTATAAAACATGATAGTTGGTGCGGATCCAGGTGATTTTGAAAATTTAACTTGTTGGATTACCGCTGCTTTTACTTGGTTGATCAATTTTTGGTCTGTGGTAGTTGTATTATCCGTATAAATTGCTGAAAGAACATCTCCATTTTCATCGATTGTTAATTTGAGGTAAATAGTTGCGTCTTGCTCACATTCAATGTGGTCAATAGAAACATTATTCAATCGGGTTCTTCCTCCCATTCCAGGTCCACTGCCACTTCCTGAACCATTGCTTCCGTAACTCATCCCAGCACCATTTCCATAGCCGCCTGATCCAAATGGACTCACAAAAGGATCGTCCTTTTTAATTGTTACAGGTGTTACGGCCTTCGTTTTTTCCTCTTTTTTCTTCGCTTGCTTCGACGTTAAAAGCGAATTCACTCGGTTTAAACTGTCGGTGGTATTGGCCAATTCTTCGCGCAAACGAACAATTGTAGATTGGTCTAATTGACTTTGGTTTGTTTGTCGTGTTATCACTCGATTTAACGAATCAACCTTTTTTGTTAGTTGATCTACTTGAATTTGGTGCACCAAATTAATTTGAGCTTGTTGTGATTTCAATAAATCGATTTCTGCGCGCAATTCTTTTTTCGATTGCGAAAATGCAGTAATACTAATAAATAGAAAGAAAAGAGTTGTTTTCATAGGTGTAAAGATAGGAAAAGCATCGTTTGTGTGTCTGTGCTGAAAACGTTAGCGTAATGACTATTCGTTCATCTTCAAGAGGAAAAGAATAAATCTTCGAATGTCATTGAGTGCTTCGTAATTGACGTATTTTGCACCGTCACTGCTTTTATGGTAATCGTTATGCATCCCCGTTGTGAAATTGATGCATGGAATTCCAGCTGCAAAAAAGTGCTTTGTATCCAATAGCGCTAATTTTTCCTCCTCGGTGATGTTCAATTTAAATTTGAATTGCTCCATTGGTAGTGAAAGCAAAAGAGAATCAAGTTCAGCTGAACGCATGCATTTTAGTTTTCGTGTACTTTGATCCATTCTTCCAACCATGTCGAAGTTAAGAACCATGGAAAGTTGCTTGAATTTTTTAATTTTTTTCCCCCAATCATAGAACGCCTTTGAGCCATATAAGCCGAGTTCATGACCCGAATAGAAAACAATCAAGTAATTGACTTTTGGATTGGCATGCTGAATTAATTCCTTGGAAATCGACAAGAGTAAAGCAACTCCTGAAGCATTGTCATCGGCGCCATTGTGAATTTCATTCGATGTGAAGCTTTTTGAAAGTGGGCCACCGAAACCAATATGGTCGTAATGAGCACTGATAAGTATGGTTGATTGAGCGTGATTATTAACGAAATAATACGCGTTTTTACAGTTGTATTGAACGCTGTCTTTTGTAAAAGTAAAGGCCTGAGGTTTTAGTTTTTTGCCCGTTTGTTGTTGAAAGGTAGTAGAAATATATGCAAATGCCTTTTGTTCTTCTAGGGAACCGCTTGCACGCCCTTTCATCGAATCATCCGCTAAAGTATAAAGAAAGGTTTTCAGTTGCTCAATAGACAAAGAATCAGTTGTCGTTTGTGCACTTACAAAGTAGCCAAGGACTAGGAAAAAACTTAGAATAAACTGTTTCATATAAACAACAAAGGGTTCTAAATTAATAGAACCCTTTTAAATTATAGATTAATCGCGTGAATTATTTTGTTTCAGGGCGATTTACTTTAGCCATGTGTGCTGGTAATTGACCGAATTTAATTTCGTTACCATCCCACCAAATAGCAGATCCACTTCCATCTTTGTTTCCATCGTCGAACAATACTTGTTCAATGTTACGATTGAAATCAGGAGCAGAAACCATTCGTGTAGCTTCTTCCATACGGTTGTCAATACGATTTCCGACTGCAATCCAAGAAAGTGCAACAGTTGATGTTCCGTTGTTCATTTCTTTCACTGTGAATCCGTTTTTGTCAACAGATGCAATGTAAACACCATTACAATTTCCATTTGGAGAAACAGTAACTGTTGGGTTTTCACCTAACAACGCTTTGTAGTTCGCATCAAAAGCGATATACGCTTCACCATTTACTAATTGTGCAGAACCATTGTTGTAGATTTTTGCATCCAAAGAAGTAACAGCATAAACTGCTTTTTTAGCTTCTCCTTCAGTACCTACTAATTCAACGTTTTTACCAGTTGTGTATGTGTTACCTTGGTTATACGCAGCGAACAATTCACCTGAATTCAATTGACCGATAATTTGTCCTTTGGTTACAGATCCAATCATAGCTCCAAAGAAACCACCACCAATTCCAGCTGTTTCAGCAGTTGGTAATAAACCTGCGCCAGTATCATATGCAGAAGATCCGTAAACTCCATAGGTTAGTGATCCAGAACTTTTGTACCCGAGTGATCCCCAGTATGTACCTCCTTGTTCAGCTCCTAAAACACCACCAGTGCGGGTATAATCGTTATAACTGTATCCAGTAACACCAAATGTGTATACATCTCCCCAGAAGTTATAACCGTTTACACCACGGTTTGTAGTATTCACACCGTATCCAGTACCATCGTTTTGCGAATCGCGTGTTCTGTAACCGTAAAGAGAAGTTTGACCATCACCATTCACCGTTAATTGACTTTTGTATACATAAAATGTAGTTGCAACTGAAGGAGTTGTATTAATTGATAAACTCGTACCATTGTCTTGAAGAAGTGAATTTCCACCAGTTGTTGCAGCTGTAAACTTAACCATGTAATTTGTTGTTCCAGTCATGTTTGCAGAACCAGCAGGTCCAGTCGCACCAGCAGGTCCAGTCGCTCCAGTTGCACCCGTAGCTCCAGTAGGTCCAGCAGGTCCAGTTGCTCCGTCGGCTCCAGCAGGTCCAGTAGCACCAGCAGGCCCAGTTGCTCCAACAGCTCCGTCAGCTCCAGCAGGTCCAGTAGCACCTGTTAAACCAGTTGGTCCAGTTGGTCCCGCAGGTCCAGTAGCACCAGTTAAACCAGTAGGTCCTTGAGGCCCCATTGGTCCAGTAGCACCAGTAGCTCCATCCGCACCAGCAGGTCCTGTTGCACCGGTTAAACCAGTTGGGCCTTGAGGTCCCATTGGTCCAGTAGCACCGTCTACACCGTCTACACCGTCAATTCCATCAGCTCCATCAGCTCCAGCAGGGCCAGCAGGTCCTTGTGGTCCTGTTGCTCCAACTGGTCCAGGTGTTCCGTTTGCAGAATACAAAGCGTAGGGTACACTTAATAATTCTGAAGTTCCAGCAATTGTATAGTTTGTTCCTCCTGTAGGATCTGTTTCTGTTTTAATAAAGTATGGACCATTGCCCAATCGATTCCAGCCATTGTTCCTGATACAACTGTACCATTTCCGATTTGGAAAGTTGCTAAACCATTTGCATTTGTTGTAACGTTTTGTGTTTCAACATACGCAGCAGTTCCTGATGCAGAACCTTGTAATACGCTAATTTTTACGCCAACTGGTGAGTTACTTACCAATGCATTGGATCCGTTGCGAACAACAGCTTGGTAGGACATTTTTTGAGGAGCTTGAGCAAATGTATATGCGCCCATTAAAAGCGCTCCAACTAGTAATAATTTCTTTTTCATCGTTTGTGAGAGTTAGTGGTTTTTGATGATTGTGAATGATTTTGCTGGTTTGTCAGCTACAAATACATTCAAAAAATAAGATGCTGTCGATAAATCTTGCACATCGATTTGTGTGCTGTTTTCCGTAATGAGCGAGGATTGAATCAATCGACCGCTGGCATCCGTTAATTGGTAACTTAAGTTTTCGGTTTTACTTAAATCGCCAATCGTTAGGTGAATGAAATCACTTGTAGGATTCGGAAATAAGTTAATTTCTAACGAACTAAATAGCTCATCTACAGCTAAAGGGTAAATTTCAAAAGGTTGTTGAACCCCTTGAGAAACCGTACCATTCGCATTTGAACTTGATTCGTAGTCAATTTGACCAATAGAATAACTTACTGAACCTCCTGCACTTGAAGCATTTCCACCTGTTGCAACTGTGTTTTGCTGTGCTGTTCCAAAGAGGGAAACGAACACACCCAAAAACATAATTTGGTGTTTCATAAGTGAATAGGTATTAATAAATATAGTAGTCTGTAATTCCATATAATTACAAGCGCAATTTAGCAACTCTTTGGATGTAAGGGGTTTGATTGTATTATTTTTTAAAAAATACGTATTTCTACGTAGATTTTGGTACGGGAGTCCGCACGTTGGTGTTTAAAATGGAGAGAAGTTTTTCTTGCTTTGGAAGGTCTGTTCTTTCTTTTTTCTTGCGCCAAAAAAGTAAGGCAAAAAGGGCGCTTTGAACCTTTTCAAAGGCGTTTGCTAAAGCATCACTCATTCCATTCGCTCCGCGCTCTTGCTCTGATCGGCCTCCACTGTGCCTGTCCCGACCCTTCGGGGTTGCAGCCTGAGCCGCGTCTTCGCGATGGAATTTCGCTAACGCTGCTGAAAAGGTTCTTGAAAATGCTTCGCATCACACTAATCTTAGAAATCAATCTAGAAGCACTGCTCCGAAAACCACTCCCAAAAACAATTTTTTCTCGAGTATCCTATTTAGATTGATTTATTAAATCTCAAAATTCACCCTCCCATGAAATAGCTTGGTTTAAATAACAATTTACCCACAGCACTAGACCGTAAAGCGACAAGGGAAAAAAAGCATAGCGTTTCCTTAAAGCAAAGTTGCGAAGCAGGTAATAGCTTGGCTCGAATTAGATCGCGAGCTTTATCGGTGGTTCCGTTTGTAGAGCAGCGAAAAGTCGGAAAGTGCCTTGGGTAAATTGAAAAGCGCCCTTTTTGCTTACTTTTTGGGCGCCAGCAAAAAGTATGAACCCCATTATTATGTTAATAATAACTTTCATTTAAATCCCTAGTAAACAATTAATTTACACTATTTTAGCACCCTATTATTTAAACCACATGAAAACGATTACACACCTTTCACTGAGAAGATTCTTCTTGGTATTTTCTTTCATCGCATTGTTTATTGGGTATTCCAAGGCTTCGCACGTTGCAGGTTCTGAAATTTCATACCAATGTGTTGGCCCAAATCAATACAGTGTGACCCTTACGATTTATCGCGATTGTCATGGTATTGCTGCTGCATCAACTGAAACAATTGCATATTCGTCTGTTAGTTGTGGTGTAAATGCTTCGGCAAACTTAGCCTTGGTTTCCACCAATGATATTACACCACTTTGTCCTTCTGCGACAAGTGCATGTGGTGGATCAGGAAGTATTGGTATTGAGAAACTAGTGTATACTGGAATTATCACATTGCCTTCAGGTTGTGCTGATTGGATTCTGTCGTATGACATGTGTTGTCGTAATGATGCAATTACCAATTTGGCATCACCAAGTACAAGTGATTCGTATGTACAAAGTACACTCAATAATACTGTAACTCCATGTAACAGTTCACCAACGTTTTCAAGTAACCCGCAACTCTTTGGATGTGTGGGACAAACAATTAACTATCAACAATTAGCTACAGATCCAGATGGAGATGCTTTGGTTTATTCCTTGGTGAATGCCATGGTTGGTCCTGGTACAAACGTTACGTACAATGGAGGTTTCAGTGGTGCTGTTCCTTTTACAGTTCCTGCATTCATTAACCCTGCAACAGGTCAAATTACCTTCACACCAAATGTTCCGCAAGTGGCAGTTGTTGCTGTTCGTGTAGAAGAATACCGTGGTGGTGTGTTAATTGGAACAACAATGCGTGATATTCAATTCACAATTGTGGCGTGTACGAATACTGTTCCTTCATTAAGTGGAATCAATAATGTACCAGGTGATTTTAGTATTTCAACATGTGCAGGTGCGCCGGTGTGTTTTACCTTAAACGCTTCAGATATCGATGCTGGACAATCAGTTACAATGACTGCTTCGAATACGATTCCTGGTTCAACATTTACACAAAGTGGTTCGGGATCATCGATTACAGGTAGTTTTTGTTGGACACCTACTATTTCAGATATTGGAACATATTACATTAACGTTACGGCTGCAGACAATGCTTGTCCATTGATTGGTCAAAATTCGCGAGTCTATGAAGTAATCGTAACAGCAAATCCAAATGCACCAGTAAACGCAGGAGCAAATGTTACAATTTGTGCAGGGAATACAACAGCCTTATTAGCAACAAGTGCTTCACCATCGATTGTTTCGTATGCGTGGACACCAGCGCTTGGTTTGTCTTCACCAGCAACGGCTGCAACGAATTCAACGCCAGCTGCGACAACAAATTATACGGTCTTAGCAACATACTCAGATGGTTGTATATCAACAGATGCTGTCATTGTTACCGTTGCAGATGATCCTGTTGCTACTGTTACGCCAACTTCTGCTACAGTGTGTGGAGGGGCGAACTTTATGTTGACTGGAACAACAGATGCTGCAGGAATGAATTATCAGTGGTTTGGCCCAGGAATGGCATTAATTAGTTCAGGTACTATCGTTGGTACAAATACAACTCAAGTTGTAACCGTTCCTGGGGCTACAGGAAGTTATGTGTATACCTTCAGAGTAATAAATCCTTTAACGGGTTGTCAGTCAGAAACGACAGCCACATTGATCGTGGGAACACCACCAGCAGCGGCTACATGTATCAATATTTATGCTTCTCCTACTGGAACAGCGGGAAATCCTGGTACACAAGCGTCACCAACAAGTTTAACACAAGCCTTGTCTATGGCGGCGTGTAACAATACGGTCATTAAATTAGCTATTGGAACATACACCATTAATAATCCACTCAACTTATCGAGTTTCGTTACATTAGAAGGAGGATTTGATCCAGGAAATGCATGGACAAAAACAAGTCAAGCTGGAGCAACAACAATCAATAGATCGGCATTGAATCCAGAAGGTGCAGCGAACGGACAACGTTTGGTTGCCTTTTATGGAAATAGTTTAACGGGTTTCCGTTTACAGGATCTTACAATTACAACAGCTCCAGGAACAGCAGGAACAGGAATGTCAACCTATGGTTTGCATTTGACGAATTGCTCAAATTACAATATCGTACGAACACAAATTTTACCTGGTGCTGCGGGTTCAGGACAAGGAGATAATAATCCAGCAACCTACAATTCAACATGGGATGGAGCAAATGGTGGAACTGGCGTTAATGGAACTACAGGAGGAGGCCCACAATGTACATGTAACATAGGAACTGATAATGGTGGAAACGGTAGCGGCGGCGGCGGTGCTGGTGTCGGTGGAGCAAATGCAATCATAATTGGTGGGTCAGCAACTGCTGGAGGAGCTGGAGGAGCTGGAGGAGCTGGAAGACCTGACAATACGAGCGCAGCAGGTTTGAATGGAACAGCAGGTACTGCTGCACCGTCAGGTGGTGGTGCTGGTGGAATTGCTGGAACCGGTGGTGCACAAGATGGCAATGGAAATAGCACATCGAATGTTGGAAACGGTGGAGTAGGTGCTATTGGGACACCCGGTATAGCTGGGACGACCACAGCAGGTACATATATAGGTGGATTCTGGGTACCAGGCTCAGCGACCAACGGAACTGCTGGAAGAGGCGGCGGCGGTGGCGGCGGTGGCGGTGGTGCTGCTAGAGATACAGATGGTTGTGATGCTGCCGGTGGTGGTGGATCAGGCGGCGGCGGTGGCGGCGGTGGTGGCGGCGCTGGACGTGGTGGTTTTGGCGGCGGTTCGTCTTTTGGTATTTTCTTGTTTAGTAATGGTGCATCTGGTGCATTGATTCAAGATCGTATTGTTGCTGGTACTGCAGGTGCTGGAGGATTAGGTGGAACGGGCGGTGCTGGAGGAGTCAGAGGGTCTTCAGTTATCGGAAACGGCTGTACAAATGGTGATCCCGACGGTAATCGCGGAGGATCAGGAGGTTTAGGTGGTAATGGTGGTGCTGGCGGAGCAGGAGGAAATGGTCCTGCAGGTGTTGCTATCAATGTTCATTTAGCTTCAGGTACTGCGCTTGCAACAAGTGATGCGGCATTCAACTTACCAGGACAACCAACTATTTTAGCAAGCAACGTAAATTGTACTAATACAAACGTGACATTCTCGACAGGCGCATCTTCTGCTTGGGATTATGATGTTTCAACGAACAATGCAACGCCAGCAACGGCAACAAACGCTTCTGGTACAACACAATATTCAGCCGTAGCACGTTATTCTGTTTCTGCTGGTGCAAATACATACACTGGATTCCATAACATCGCATTCGATGCGTCAACGCCAGCAGATATTGTTACAAACGCTCCGTTGATTAGCCCAAATACATACCAAGTATGTCAAGGTGATTTTGCAACGTTCTCAAGTTTATATTCGGCATCAACGTATTCATGGAATTTTGGTGGAGCAATTGTTAACCCTGGAAGTGTTCAGTCATTAACAGCGCAGTTCAATACGCCTGGATTCTATACAATTACAATGAACATGACAACGGATTGTTGTGGTACATCGCCAAATGATGTGATCAGTTTATATGTTGTATCAAATCCTGTAGCTACAGGATCGGGAGCTGTTGCGATTTGTAACGGTTCTTCAGCAACACTTTCCTTAGCGGGATTGAGTATCGGAGATGTTGTGTCTTGGACACCAACAACGGATATTAGTGCAACAACGTTCAATACAATTACAGTGAACCCAAGTGTAACAACAACGTATATTGCAACGGTTACTGGATCTATTACAAATGGTGGAACAACTGTTTATGGTTGTCCTAAAGCAATCAGCTTCCCTGTAACGGTAAATGCAACGCCAACACTGGCAATGTCAAGTGGAAATGTTGTATGTAACAACGATGGTCAAGCTACAGCTACAATGACATCACCAGGCTTGTACAATTTTGTTTGGTCGAATGGTGCAACAACGTTTAATTCAACGACTTCGACAACAAACTCATTGCCAGTTGGAAATTATTCGGTTACAGCAACGAATACAGCTACAGGATGTCCAGTATCAGGAACGGTAATGGTGAATCCAGGATTAACTGGTCCGTATGTTTATTTGCAAAGCAATACATCAACGTGTACAGGTTTACCAAATGGTTCTGTAACGGTGAATACGAATACGGGAACACCAACGTTCGACTATTTATGGAATGGAGTTACTGCAGTTACAACACTTGGTAGTATGACACAGACAAATTTATTACCAGGAAATTATACGGTAAATGTTACTGATGTCAACGGTTGTATATCAGCATTGACAGTGGTTGTTCCTGAATTGGAATTACCAGATTATCAAATTTCGAACAATGGACCAACATGTATGGGTGACGATGCAATATTCTACGTTACAGGAACAGATGGTGCGATTTTGACGTATGATTTGGGTGCAGGAATTTCAACGGTTATGTTAGAAGAAGATACACAAAACATTATCATTCCAGCGGCAATGACCAACCAAACAATCAATTTAACTTTATTGGATGGGGAGTGTGTTATTCCATTGAGTGCATCAGATTTAATTGTTGTCGACAATTGTGCATTGCCAATTGAATTGGTTTCCTTCAACGGGTATTGCCTTGGAAGAGAAAAACAGTTTACATGGGTAACGGCGTCTGAAAACAACAACGACTACTTTACATTAGAAGAAAGTGAAGACGGAATGAATTTTAAAGCGATTCAAACAATTGATGGGGCTGGAAATTCATCGTCAACATTGAACTACAAAAGTGAAGCGATTTCAAGCTCTACGAATGGCGTTTATTACCGCTTAAAACAAACGGATTTCAATGGCGCGGCGTCGTATTCAGCAACGATTCACTTGGATTGTAACAATCTAAATCCTTCGACTTTGGCTGTTTATCCGAATCCAACAAATGGTTTGTTAAACATCAGTTTCAACAAAGAAGTAAGTGGATTGGTACACATCGAAATGTTTGATCTTCTAGGAAAACAAGTGTATTTAAATGACTACCAAAAAGAAGCTGGTCAAGATATTACAATCGACCTTGAAACATTCACACGCGGAAATTACTTGTTGAAGGTTTCGACAGGTGAGATGAATTATCCGATGGTGAAGGTGATGGTAACGAGATAATGAAATAATGGAATGAAGGAAGGGAAGCGGAAAAGCTTCCCTTTTTTTATTTCTTACTTTCTTTTTTGCTTGATCAAAAAAGAAACAAAAAAATCAAGGCTGTGAAAACCTTCCTCGAAAAGCTACGCCTTCTTCCGTATGCTCACCCCAAACTCCTCCCGCAAGGGCGGTTCGTCA
>JBDKHH010000015.1:0-6374 GCA_039797785.1 Bacteroidota bacterium
AACCTTGTGAAATTGGAAGAGTTACACCTGTTGCACTTTGAATTGTTACATAATTCGTTTTTGTTTCGACATCCGAACCAAATCCATTCGTTGCTGTTAACGTAATTGTGTTTGTTCCTGCTGTATTAAACGTAACGGTTGGGTTTTGGGCTGTTGAGGTTGCTGGAGTTGCTCCTGCACCAAAGTTCCATGACCAACTTGTCGCGTTTGTTGAAAGATCTGTAAATGTAACAGTTGATCCTGCACAAATATTCAACGGAGTTCCAGAGAAATCTGCAACAGGAGGCGTTGCAATTGCCGTAGCATTCAATTGGAAATTATACGTTCCTTCATCACAATCATTTGTTCCAAAAGAAACATTCCCTGTAAAGGTTCCGGCTGCAGCCGAATTAAAAATCACACTAAATGTAGTTGTGGCACCAGCGGCAACAGTTGTAGTTCCAAAAGTAGAACCCAACGAAAAGTTTGCGCCAGTCACAGAAATTGGTCCAGTTAACGTTAAGTTACTTGTTCCTGTATTCGTAATTGTAAAAGTTGCTGTTGTTGGTGCACCAGCTAAAACTGATCCGTAGTTATAATAACCACCGTCCAATACATCTGTTGTTCCTTGAGTTAATTCAATTTCACCAGGAGTAGTTGCATTGAATTTGAAATTATCAATGTAAATGTTATTACCATTTGCAGCAACTGCGCGGAATCTAAACTTCACGCTTTTTGAACTACTAGTTACAAACGGAAGTAAATTGACTGTTTCTGTTCTCCAATCTGTTGTACCTGTTGGCGTATAAGTCGTTCCCAAAGTCGCTGTTAAAACTTGTAACGTTGTTCCCGTTTTATCATAAATTGGCGTCGAGTTCCAAGTAGTACCACAGTCTTCAGAGATTTCGATGTAAAGGCGATCATAGTTTGCTGGAGTCGTATTTCTTCTTCGGTAAGCCACATCAAATTGAATATTAGCAGCTGAAGCACTACAAGGAAGAATAAAAATTGGAGTAATCAAGTTATCTGTACTACCTGAAGTATTACCAAAACCAGGGAACTGAGCCGCATTATTATTAAATACGCCTGCAATTGAAGTTGCTTGAACTCCAATCCACTCAAAACAATCACCGTTAGCATTGTCTACAACCCAACGAACATCTGGTGGAAAAACTGAACCTTCAAAATTTTCAGTAAAAGGAGCAGTCTCACCATTTGACACTACAAAATTAATTGCTGATGTGTCATAAGCAGTTGACGGATCAACAACACCATTAGGTAAAGTCGAATATGCTTTAAAATTATGAGTTCCTAACGTACTTGTAAATGCTGGTAAAATTACATTTACCTGATTACCAGCGGCCAATGAGCCTGTCCATGCAAATGTTGTGGCTGTTCCATTGTCTATTTTATAAGAAATAGTCGCACTTGTTAAGGTATTCCCTCCTCTGTTTCTAAGCACAACGGTTGGTGTAATACTTCCTGCACAGTTATCCCCTTTTGGATTGACAATATCTACAATTGAAGCATCTGAAGGGTTTGGAGGCGTACATGCATCAGAATTAATTAGGGAAACACGCAAAGGGCTATTCTCCAACACTATGCGCATACGAGTCATTTGATCGTATGTAAAGATATTCATACAAGCATCATCCGTGTAATCCATATAATTTTCCACCATATCATTTGGATCTGGTGCTGGATCCACACAACTATTTGTAACAGGACAACCGTAATTCGCAGCATCTGAAAGTGGAGTATCCCCACAAAAATCATCAACACCACATCCACCGTCACCCCAAATGTGACGCAAGCCTAACCAATGTCCAATTTCGTGTGTTGCCGTTCTTCCTTCATTGTATGGACCGGCAAACCCAGTAACTGCACTTTTACCTATAGAGTTATATAAGAACACAACACCATCTGTTGCTGTTGCTGGCGTTGTACATCCCATTCCACCTAATGGTGATTGAGGAAATTGAGCGTATCCCAAGATTCCACCTGAAATGTCACACAACCAAATATTCATATATTTCGCTGGACTCCATCCACGAGTTGCAGTTGCTACTCCTCCATTATATGTCCAAGTTTTAATTGTTGCATCGATATATCCAGTTGTAAATGGTGGAGCAGTAAATCCTGCAGTTGATCTATTTATGCGGTTTACACCAGGCTCACCTGGAGTAAAAGCTGAACCATCAGGTCTGCGCTGTGCTAAACAAAACTCAATTTTTGTATCAGCGCCGGAAGGATGAGTGTTATAACCATTTGTTCCAAGCATCTTTCTAAAATCTTCATTTAGAACATCAATTTGAGATTGAATTGCCGCGAACGAAACATTTGAACCTGTTCCTACAGCCTCACCGTTATGAATAACATGTACAACCACTGGAATGTAATAAACACCACCAATTATGTGTGCTGATGCATTCGCAGTAATTTCATCTTGAAGCCAATTTTCAAACGCGTCTCTTGACGGCATCTCTGGATGACTAGCTCTTAAAGCAGAATCCATTTCCACTGTATAACAGCGAACTGGCGCTTGAGCAAAAGAAAATTGAAAGAAAAAAGTAAATAACAAGGAAACATAGAAGGTCACCCTTCCAATCGTAGTCGTTCGTCTCATAATTTTATAATTTAGCAAGCCGAACTTACAAAAAAATTAAACTCAAGAAACAAAAAATGTTATTTTTTTATGAAATTTTCGGTGAAACCATATGAATTATCGATGAATCAAGTTCGATATTCATTATTTACCTAGGAGAATAAAGAATCAACAAATTCATTGCGGTCAAATAATTGAAGGTCATTGATCCCTTCACCGACCCCAATGTATTTTACCGGAATTTTCATTTGATCTGAAATTCCAATTACAACTCCACCTTTCGCTGTACCATCCAATTTTGTTATAGCCAAGGCATTGATATCAGTCGCTAATGAAAATTGTTTTGCTTGTTCATATGCATTTTGTCCGGTAGAACCATCCAATACCAACAAGATTTCATGAGGCGCACCAGGAATTACTTTTTCCATCACGCGTTTGATTTTACTCAACTCATTCATCAAGTTTACTTTGTTGTGTAAACGTCCAGCTGTATCAATAATAACAACATCTGCGTTTTGCGCTTTTGCAGATTGTAAGGTATCAAAAGCCACTGATGCAGGATCAGCACCCATTCCTTGCTGAACAATTGGAACACCTACTCGTTCTGACCAAATAATTAATTGATCGACTGCTGCAGCACGAAAAGTATCTGCTGCACCTAAAACTACTTTCTTACCAGATTCTTTAAATTGATGTGCAAGCTTACCAATGGTCGTTGTTTTACCAACACCATTCACACCAACAACCATAATAACATATGGTTCTCCATTCACTTTGTCTACAGTGAATTTTGTTGAATCACCAGAATTGTTTTCAGCAAGTAAACCAGCAATTTCTTCTTTTAAGATTGTATTGAGTTCATTTGTACCCAAGACCTTGTCACGTGAAACACGCGTTTCGATTCGTTCAATAATTTTCAATGTAGTATCAACACCAACATCCGAAGTAATCAATACTTCTTCCAAATTATCCAAAACCTCGTCATCAACTCTTGATTTCCCAACAATTGTGCGCGCAAGTTTTGAGAGGAAACTTTGTTTTGTTTTCTCTAAACCTTTGTCAAGGCTTTCTTTTTTCTCTTTTGAAAATAAACCGAAAAATGCCATAATGGGTAAAAATAACGAAAGCCCCGACTATTCGGGGCTTAAAATATTTAGAATAAGATAAAGATTAGTTCTTATCGAACCACTCTTTTACTTTATCGTTGTGTACGATTTCTTCTTTGAAAGTATATGATCCAGACTTTTCAGACTTAACCATTTTAATTACTTTCGTATGCTCTTTTCCGCCACCTTTTTGTAACGACGCTACTACTTTCTTTGCCATGACTCAAATATTATTTAATCTCCTTATGAACCGTCATACGTTTCAAAATAGGATTGAATTTTTTAATCTCCATACGTTCAGGCGTGTTCTTTCTATTCTTCGTTGTAATATAACGAGAAGTTCCAGCCATCCCAGACTCTTTGTGCTCTGTGCACTCAAGAATTACTTGAATTCTATTACCTTTTGCTTTCTTAGCCATTTCTTTACTTTTTTAAGTCTACCATTTCACAACGGGCAGAACAAGGATCATTTTAAATAACCTTTCTCGCGTGCCTCTTTGATGCAAGCAGAAATACCTTTCTTGTTAATATTTCTTAACGCTGAAGTTGAAATCTTCAATGTTACGAAGCACTCTTCCTCTGGAAGATAAAATTTCTTTGAAATTAAATTCGGGTAGAATTTACGCTTCGTTTTGCGGTTTGAGTGAGAAACATTGTTCCCTACCATTACCGATTTACCCGTAAGTTGACAAACTCGTGACATCTTTTTATTTTTTATCCTTATTCTAAAATGGGGTGCAAAGTAACCACTTTTTTCCTAAAAGAACAAGTAAATGTTATTTTTTTTCAATTAAAATTCCTAAAATTTCGCATCTCACTAGATTTAAGGCAGTTAAAACTGTCATTTGAATGTTCCTTTCTCTGTGATCTCCGAATTGAAATTTCTTTGCACTAACTTTATCTTTTGTGGCGATTCCTATCCAAATGGTACCAACCGGCAATTCCTCTGTTCCGCCATCTGGACCTGCTACACCAGAAGTTGAAATACATATATCCACTCCAAGCTTCTCGCGTCCGTTCTTAGCCATTTGTTCAACCACTTCTCTACTCACTGCTCCAACCGTATCTAAATCATGCTTAGAAACATCGACAAGGCGGTTTTTCAATTCGTTTGTGTACGTCAAGAAACTTCCTTGAAAATAATCAGAAGCACCAGCAACAGAAACCATGGTTTGAGCTAAAGATCCACCAGTACAACTTTCAACTGTACCAATGGTCATTTTCTTTTCGCGTAATAAGCGTCCTAAGACAAGTTGAATTGTTTCATCTTCCTTTCCGTAAACGTAATTTGGAAAACGCTCTTCCAATTGCTTGAAATATGCATCAATCTCTTCCGCCCTACTTTCGCCTTCATAGGATGTTAAACGCAACTTCACCATTCCAGGCGATGGTAAATACGCCAATCCTAATCCTTTTTCTCGCACTTCGTTTTCCCACTCCTGAATTTGGTCAGCTAGAAATGATTCACCAATTCCTTGTGTCATTAATGTTCTGTGATACAAAGCTTTTAAGGCAAATTTTTCTTGAAGTCGCGGAAAAGCTTGTTCCATCATGATACCTTTCATTTCATACGGAACGCCAGGCATACTGATAAGAATTTTACCATCCTTTTCAAACCACATTCCTGCAGCGGTGCCATTCACATTTTCAAGAATTGTACATTTTTTCGGTAATTCAGCTTGACGAATATTCACGTCTAACATTGGACGATTTCGTTTGCTAAAAAAAGCCTCGATTCGTTGTAAGGTTGGAATATGAATTTCTAATTCTGAATCAAAATATTCACACAAGGTGTATTTCGTAATATCATCTTTTGTTGGTCCTAAACCTCCAGTAACCAATACCAAATCTGCACGTTTAAATGCTTCATCAACAGCATCTTTAATCAATTGTTTTTCATCAGAAATCGTTGTAACATGCACAATACGTATTCCCAATTTTGAACATTCTTGCCCCAACCAACTTGCGTTTGTGTTGATCGTTTGACCAATCAATAATTCATCTCCAATAGATAAGATTTCTGCGCGCATTTATGATCGTTTTTTGAATTTGGCAATGGATTCAATATGTCCTGTATGTGGGAATTGGTCTACAAACGAAATTTTCTCTAAGTTATAACCAGCTTTGTCTAAGGTCTCTGCGTCACGAGCTTGCGTCGAAGGATTGCAAGAGATGTAAACAATATTCTCAGCACCCAAATCGATTGTTTTCAATAAGGTTTTTGGCGCAATTCCAGCTCTTGGCGGATCTAAAATGATTGTCGAAATATTGCCAATGTATTCAGGATGTTCTTTTAAGAATTTCCCGACATCCGCTGCATAGAATTTAATTCCTTCAATTCCATTGCGTTGCGCATTACGTTTTGCGTCTTCAATTGCTTCTGGAACAATGTCAACACCTACAATTTCAACATCACTTTTACGCGTCGATAAAATTTGACCAATGGTTCCCGTTCCACAAAACAAATCCATTACAACTTTGCCTGTTGGAATTTCTTCTTCAAAAACGTAATCTAATGCTTTCGTATACAACTTTTCGGCACTTTTTGGATTGGTTTGAAAGAAACTTTCCATTGAAATTTCAAAGTTCAAATTCAACAATTTCTCAACCACAATTGGTTGTCCATACACCAATTTCCAATAACCATTTTCTATTTTCGCACGGTCCGCAACATTATCATTTAC
>JBDKHH010000016.1:0-12034 GCA_039797785.1 Bacteroidota bacterium
CCATAAAATTCAATGGATTGAGTTGTGTCTTTAAAATAAACATGACCTTTTCCAATCGATTGACCTTTCTTTGGTTGGTAGAGTAGTGTATCTCCTTTAATTGTTTTACTTTCTTGGTATATTTCTGCATTGCGAATTAAGCTTCCTTCCTCCGTGACAACATTGTACCATCCGCGTTCGCAAAACATGGTCGTAGTGCCTCGAACAATTTTTGTTGGACCATAAAAATGGGTTGTTTGCTTCGCATAAGTATATTGCAAGGTATCCGTAGTCATCGACAAATCGTCGTTTTTATACTTCACTTTCCCACTGAAAAAGAAACTTTTGGATTCGGGGTAGAAATAACCGACGCGACTCGTCAATACTTCATTGGAAACAATGCTTTCAATTTTTCCACCATGACGATAAATCCCTTGCGCTTTTTTTGCATCGTATTCTAAAGTGTCAGTAGTGAGTTTGTATTCAGAATCGCGTGCGCGAACATGTCCCCACAATTTTGCTTTTCGTGTTTTACCGTTGTAATAAAGTGAATCGCAAAACAGATTGATATCTTCCTTGGTAATGTGAACATTCCCGTATGCACGAACTTCATTTGTTTTATCGAAATAATGTGCGGAATCACAATACATGGTATTTCCTTGATAAATGAAATTGACAGAACCTGTTAGGCGATGCGCACCTGTTCTTTCATCGTATCCAAGTTTGTCTGCACCAGGCAATAATTCAAGAACACTTTTTTGCGCACTACTAGGTAATGGCATCAAAAAAAATGCGCCTATGAAAAGCGCAATTTTTAGTATGTTCTTGTGTTGAATCAACTTATTTTTTATTGCTTAATGTTTGTGTTCTATCAGGACCAACAGAAACAACCGTGATAGGCACTTCCAAATTTCGTTCCAAATAGCTTACATAATTTTTCAACGCTTGAGGCGCATCATCATAGCTTGATAATTGTGTCAAATCACAGTTCCATCCTTCGATTTCTTCGTATACTGGAGTTAAATTAATTCCATTTACGTCGAATGGGAAATAATCAACACGTTCGCCATCAATAATGTAATGCGTACACACTTTAATTGTTTCAAAACAACTTAAAACGTCTGCTTTCATCATCGATAATTCAGTTACACCGTTGATCATGATCGCATATTTCATTTGAGGCAAATCAACCCATCCACATCTTCTTGGACGACCAGTTGTTGCGCCAAATTCACGACCTTCTTGACGAATCAATTCACCAACTTCATCATCCAATTCTGTTGGGAATGGACCACTTCCAACGCGTGTACAATACGCTTTAAAGATCCCGATAACGTTTCCAATTTTTGTTGGAGCGACACCTAAACCTGTACAAGTTCCTGCAGTAACTGTATTTGAAGAAGTTACGAAAGGATAAGTTCCGAAATCAATGTCTAACATTGTTCCTTGAGCACCTTCAGCTAAAACACGTTTTCCAGCTTTGAACGCTTCATTCAAATATTGTTCAGAGTCAACCGCTGTCAATCCTTTCAATACTTCAATTCCTTCCATGAAAGGAGCTTCCAATTCAGAAAGATCGTATTCGAAACCATCGTAATGACTCAACATTCCAACGTGTTTCTCAACTAAAGCGTCGTATTTTTCTTGAAAGTTTGACATGAAAATATCACCAACTCTTAAGCCGTTACGACCAGTTTTATCCATATATGTTGGACCGATTCCTTTTAATGTCGATCCAATTTTATTTTTTCCTTTTGCTGTTTCAGAAGCTGCATCTAACAAACGATGTGTTGGTAGAATCAAATGCGCTTTTTTCGACAATAAAAGACGTTTTTTAAAGTCAATATTGAAAGGAGCCAATTTCTCCAATTCTTTTTGGAACACAACTGGATCAATTACAACACCGTTACCAACTAAATTGATAACATCTTCTCTGAATATTCCAGAAGGAATTGTGTGAAGGACGTGTTTAATGCCATTGAATTCTAAGGTGTGACCTGCGTTTGGTCCGCCTTGAAAACGAGCAATAATGTCGTATTGAGGAGTTAATACATCGACGATTTTTCCTTTTCCTTCGTCACCCCATTGTAAACCCAATAGTACGTCTACTTTCATTTGTTAGTTCTTATAATGATTGATTGCATCTGAAACAGTTTCATAAATCGAAAATATATCATCGATTTTAGCCATTTCAAACAACGTTTTAACTGTTCCACCAACGGAACAAAGCACTAAATCGCCACCGTTGATGCGCGTTTTAGTTAATGATTTTATAATGAAATTGATCCCAGAAGAATTAATGTGTGTTAATTCACTAAAATCAAAAACTCGATTTGCAGATAATTTCGAATCATCTAAGTCAGCAAGTAAATTCTGAATATCAGCATCCGAAATAATTTTTCCTTTAAAAGAAACAACAGTAACAGCATCAACTGTAGAAATTTTATAGTCTAAACTCATACGGCTATTTTTTATCAGAATTTTCCTTTTTCACACCGTAGAAGTAAAGCGAGTGATGTTGAACCTCAACTCCAAAAACTTCTTCAATCGTTGCTTTGATTGCTTGAATGCGTGGATCGCAAAACTCAATTACTTCTCCAGAATCGGTAAGAACAATATGATCGTGTTGTTTTGAACCGTGCGACTTTTCGAATTGCGCGATATTTTTTCCAAACTGGTGTTTACGAACTAAATTACACGCCAATAACAACTCAATTGTATTATACAATGTAGCTCTTGACACACGATAGTTCTGATTTTTCATTTTGATATACAGAGATTCGATGTCAAAATGTCCTTGGTAATTGTAGATTTCTGCGAGTATGGCGAAGCGTTCGGGTGTCTTACGATGTCCGTTCTGCTCCAAATACGCGGAAAATATGTTTTTTACTGTTGTTTGTAATTCCTGATTCGACATATTCTTATCGGAAAAGGGCAAATTTAGACAATAAATTTGGTTCTAATTTTAAATAGAAGGGTTGATTTATAACCGTTTTTCAACAATTTTGAATTGATGGTTAATAAGTGCAATTTATCGCCTGATTTTAGGCTGTATTTTTCACTTAATCAATATGAGTTTCGATGAAATCAATTAGGGAATGAATCACTTTGATATGAATTTCTTGAGCACGATCTGCATATTCAGAATAAGGAGCTCTGATTTCAACATCACATAATTCAGCTATCGCTCCACCAGTTTTTCCAGTTAAGCCAATTACCTTCATTCCTTTTTCTTTTGCCGTGTGAATAGCATTTAGCACATTCTTAGAATTTCCTGAAGTAGAAATCGCTAATAAAACGTCTCCAGAATTACCCAAAGCTTCTAAATAGCGTGAAAAAACAAAATCGTACCCATAATCATTGCCAACACAACTCATGTGACTTGGGTCAGAAATT
Organism: Bacteroidota bacterium; assembly: GCA_039797785.1. GTDB lineage: Bacteria > Bacteroidota > Bacteroidia > Flavobacteriales_D > Crocinitomicaceae > M0103. The sequence goes on from JBDKHH010000016.1 coordinate 3,376, forward strand.
GAAAGTGCAGGAATAGCTTTGCGATCATTTTTGTAACGACCTGTTAATTCTTCTGCGAAATGCATGGCGTCACACATTGAACCTCCATTGCCGCAGCTAATTATTTTACCTCCATTTTTCAAAGATGTAACCATTGTTTCACCTGCCGTTTTTATCAACGAATGATTTGACGGATTGTTAAATTTTTGCAAAATTTCGAATGCTTCGGAAAAATGGTCTGCTATTTGTTTTGTGCTCATCACTTTGAATTTTGTCAAAAATAAATAATTTCAAACGATTTGATGAAATTCATTCAAACTTGTTATATTTGAAATCTGGGTTTACCCAAAAAAACAACAACATTATGAAGAAAGGCTTACTATTTTTATCATCTGTGATTTTGTCTTTTACGCTTTCTGCGCAGGCAACTGATGACTGTTTTAAGAAATTAGAAGAGGCATTTATGAAAAGAGGTGCTTATACAGTTGCAGACGATATGCATCGTAATGTAATCATTAGCTATTTTGAAAAAGAAGGTACATCATGTGTTTCTGGAAAAGCTCGTGTAGAAAATGGTCAAATCATGTCTATTTTTGTTCAGTACGATGATAATACATACGAATTGTTAGAGACGAAGTTTTACAATGACAAAAAAGCTCCACCAACAATTACAAATGGTATTTCTGAAATGATTTACACGGCGGACGGACAAAAATTAAAAGTTGTTTTCATTGAGAAATTGAAACCAAAACAAAAAAATGTAAAAACAGTTACAATTCCAGATGATTTGTAATTAAGAAATAAATTAATTTTAATCCCAACTTTTAACAGTTGGGATTTTTTTTTGGTACCATGGGATATTTAACAAATAAGGTAGTTTGGATTACAGGAGCTTCTTCTGGAATCGGAGAGCAAATGGTTCGTCAAGCAGCAGCTGATGGAGCGAAAGTTGTTTTATCAGCGCGCAATGAAAACGCTTTAACTACGATTAAAAATAGCTTACCTAATCCTGAGTCACATTTATGTCTAGCACTTGATTTGGAGTTTTCAGATAATTTCCCCGCTTTAGCAAAAAATGTCGTGGACCATTATGGTAGAATCGACATGTTGATTAACAATGGAGGGTTAAGCCAGCGTTCGACAGCAGCGACAACAAGTTTGGAAATAGATCGTCGCATCATGGAAATCAATTATTTTGGAAATATCGCGTTGACAAAAGCAGTTTTGCCATACATGCAAGCACAAAAAAGTGGACACTTCGTTGTAATTTCTTCTATTTCAGGAAAGTTTGGATTCTTTTTACGTTCAGCCTACAGTGCTTCAAAACATGCGTTATTTGGTTTTTACGAAAGTTTACTGTTGGAAGAGGAACATAACAACATTCATGTAACACTTGTTTGTCCTGGGAAAATCAATACGAATATTTCAATGAATGCATTGAACGGTGATGGTAATTCACATGGTGTTATGGATCACAACCAAGAAACAGGAATGTCTGCTGAAGAATGCGTTCGTCAAATGTATGTTGCTGTGGCCAAACATAAAAAAGAAGTGTTGATAGGTAACAAAGAGATTATGGCTGTTAAAATCAAACGTCTTTTTCCTAGTTTATTTTGGAAAATCATTAAGAAACAATCTGCGACTTAATAAAATTACTTAACGGGTATTGATACGTTTTTCTCTAACAAAAGGGAGATGAATTCACCTTGTCGTTCAGGTGAAATATATACATCATTGTAATCCTTGTAAGTAATAATGATTCCATTTCTGGCAGGAGCTAATTTCCAGCCGGCATAAAAAGCTGTTCCAGGTTCTATTTTGATGATTTCGTTGTACTTTATGTTCTTTTTGAAGATCCACGATCGACACTTTAGCGAGTCTTCTGTGAATGTGTAATCTGTTTTCTTGGCAAGAACATACATGAGTAGATTCAGCACGAACATGAAACTGAAGAATGAAAGTGAAGGAATAAAAGTCGTTTGCTTTTGATCAAAGTAAATTCCGATTGCTCCAATTATTCCAAGCAAGAAAATAAGTGACAGTGATAATTTATACGTCCAGTCAATACGTGATTTAAAAACCATACTTACCGCAAATAAAAAAGGCAGATGTAAACACCTGCCTTTCGTTTTATTACCATTGAAATAATGGTCGATTGCCCATTAGCTCATTTACTTCTTTTCGAACAGCTTCGATTGTTGCTTCATTTGAAATGTCGGTTAAAACGTGATCAATCAATTCAACAATTTTAGCGATTTCATTTTCTTTAACTCCACGCGTTGTAATTGCAGGTGTTCCAACACGAATTCCAGATGTAACAAATGGTGATTCAGTGTCAAAAGGAACCATATTCTTGTTAACTGTAATGTCCGCTCGAACTAACGTGTTTTCTGCATCTTTTCCAGTTACTCCTTTCGAACGTAAATCAATCAACATAGAGTGATTGTTTGTACCTCCTGAAATGATTTTATATCCTCTTTTTGTAAACTCATCCGCCATGACCGCAGCATTCTTTTGAACTTGCGCCATGTATGTTTTATAGTTGTCAGTTAACGCTTCACCAAAAGCAACCGCTTTAGCAGCAATTACATGCTCTAATGGTCCACCTTGAATTCCTGGGAAAACAGCAGCATCCAAAAGTGCAGCCATTGATTTAGGATTTCCGTTGTTCCATTTTAAACCAAATGGATTGTCAAAATTGTGACGCATCATAATCACACCACCTCTTGGTCCACGCAATGTTTTATGCGTAGTTGTAGTCACGATATGACAGTGATCCAAAGGATCTGATAACAATCCGGCTGCGATTAAACCTGCAGGGTGAGAAATATCAGCTAAAATAATTGCTCCAACTTCATCTGCAACTTTACGAATACGTGCGTAATCCCAATCGCGGCTATAAGCAGAAGCTCCACAAATAATCATTTTTGGTTTTTCACGACGCGCTACTTCTTCCAAAACATCGTAATCAACTTGACCAGTTGCTTCGTTTACACCGTAGAAAAATGGTTTGTATAGTTTTCCTGAAAAATTAACTGGAGAACCGTGTGTTAAATGTCCACCATGTGACAAATCAAATCCAAGAATTTTATCTCCCGGTTGTAAACACGCTAAAAATACTGCAGCATTTGCTTGTGCACCTGAATGCGGTTGAACGTTCGCCCAAGTAGCGCCGAATAATTTGCACAAACGGTCAATTGCCAATTGTTCTACTTTATCAACAACTTCACATCCACCATAATAACGTTTTCCTGGAAGTCCTTCAGCATATTTATTAGTAAGAACACTACCCATTGCTTGCATAACTTCATCACTAACAAAGTTTTCTGATGCAATCAATTCGATTCCATGCAATTGGCGATTTTTTTCGTCTTCTATTAATCCGAAGATTTCTTGATCTCTGTTCATTCGTTGAGCGTATTAATGATTATAATTTTGATTATAAATTAACTCCAATCCTTCTTGAAGTGAAGTTTGTGGTTTGAAATTCGTTAAACTCATCAATTTATCTGAGCTACCAACACGACGTTCAACTTCATAGTCGTAACGTTTTTTAGGTGCTTCTAAATAAATGATTTCAGAACTTGATTTCGTAATTTCTTTGATCTTTACAGCCAATTCTGCAATCGTCCATTCAGCTTCGTTCGCAATGTTGATAATGTGGCATCCTTGAATGTCCATTAATTTAATACACGATTCAACTGTATCATCAATATACGTAAAGTCACGCGTTTGTTTTCCTGTTCCAAAAACAGTGATTGGCTCATTTGCGATTGCTTGTTCGAAAAACAATGGAACAACCATTCTGTTATCTTGATTTCCTCCGTAAACATTAAAGAAACGAAGAGAAACAACGTTTAATCCTTTTTCTTGATGATGTGAAGCCAAATAAATTTCATTGTAACGTTTCGCCATAGCGTATGAAGTGCGCGGATCAACAAGAACTTCTTCCGTCAAAACATTTTCAAAAGCAGAATGACCATAAATTCCACTCGTTGATGCGTACATCACTTTTTTAACGTTATTGATATTTGCTGCTTCAATCATGTTGCGTGTTCCGATTACTTCAACATCCATTGTTTCAACAGGATTGTCTGCAACGATATCAACACCAAGAACAGCCGCGAAATGGAATATTAAATCACAATTTTTACTAGCGGAAATCATTAATTCTAAATCACGCACGTCACCTTTGATGAAATTAACTTTCGCAAAAGTGTCTTTATCTAATTTATTACCGCGAAGTAAAGAATCTAAAACCACAACTTCATGGCCATCGTTTACAAGTCTCTTAGCTAAGTTACTACCAATAAATCCAGCTCCTCCAGTGATTAATATTTTCATAAGTATTGTTTTTAAATCGTATAAAAATGCCTATCGATTACAAAGTGGTTAAGATTTGGATGAATGGCAAATTCATAATTTAGAATGCAAATATCGTTATTATTTTTTGTTTGTAATTACATACGCCTTATAGAATGTAAGGTATGTGTCAGTTCACCAGAAATGATATGCTTAATTCCTTGTTGCGTGAAATGATCGATTCGTACACAGCCCGAAGCATGAATAATTTGTCCAGCGCCATCTAAAAATCCTACATGTATAACCTTTCCCGAAGCATTTGAAAAGAACGCTAAATCACCTCGTTGGCAATCTTCAAACTCAATTTCTTGTCCAAATTCTACTTGTTGTGAAGCATCACGTGGAATATTGATATCAAAAAAGCGCAAAATTACCTGTGTGAATCCTGAGCAATCGATTCCAAAAGGACTTTTCCCACCCCACAAATAAGGAGTGTTAAGATATTCAGTAGCGAATTGCACAGTATCGCTTAGCGGAAATTCGGTTTGTTCATCTAGATAAGTAAACGCATCTTCTCCAACATTAAAATTCATTTCATTGCCAAACGGAACGAATGAACCTCGGTAAATTAATTGCTTTCCCCATGGAGTTGAGAGTGAGCGAATAAATTGTTTTTGAAAACTTAACCCGTCCAACCAACGTTTTGCTTCTTTGTCTGATAGTAATCGAATATGCTTGCTATCAACAAATCCTGGATAATTATCAGAATAGGTAACCACTTCACACCAAGGAGATTGAATATCTTTAATTGTTACCAATTCACCAAACATCAGTTGACTAACCATTTCGGAAGCGTCACGTTTTTCAGCTCTCAATGGTGAGAGTGAGACAGAACAGTAACCCAACTTTTCAGCCATTATTTTTTTGGAAATTTTGCATGAGACAAAATGGACAATGCTTGATACATGTGACGTTCATTGTGATAAACGACAAATAATAAGGCATCACCAAGTTTCAAACGGACAATTTTCGAAATAGAAATAGGAATTTTTACTTTTCTCAAATTCACTGTTTGAGCGCTTTCGATAATTGATAATAACTCAGTTTGGTATTCACTGAATTGTTCAATCGTATTTTCCTTTACAAGTTCAGGATGAATACTTGGATTATACGAACGTTGCGCTTTGAATTTGCGTTTAACATTTTTAGCATTCCCTAATTTCATTGATTTCCATGCGGAACGACCAAGTGGCGATGAGATAAAGACATCTTTTGGATCTCTAAATCGTGTTCGTGCAATTTTACTACTAAACGCTTGATGATAGTACAATGCATATTCATTCAAATGGGCAAAAACTTCATTAATACTCCATGAATCAGCGTCTTTTCGCCAATTTTTCTGATCGTCATTCAAATGAGAAAATTTCTTTTTAATGAAATCAACATTCTCCTGAGTGATACTTTTTAATTCTTGTATTAATTCTAGTGTTGTCATTCTCCTTTAGATACTAACCAAAAGTAACATGAATAAACTAAAATTCAACCATTTTCTTTAATATTATTTCACATGTTCATTTACTGTCTTTCAAGCAATATTCGTTACTTTCGCAAACCATTGAATTAAGAGATAGGAAAATGAGACCGTTAATTTTTATAACAAATGATGATGGGATTTCTGCAAAAGGAATCAAATCGCTCGTAGAAGTGGCGGTCGATTTTGGTGATGTGTTTATTATTGCACCCGATAAACCGCAATCAGGTATGGGACATGCGATAACTGTAAACCATCCATTACGTCTTGATGCTTCTCGCTTGTTTGAAGGATTAAAAGCGTTTACGTGCACGGGAACACCTGTTGATTGTGTCAAACTTGGTATTTATGAGGTCATGCATCGCGCACCAGATTTAATTATTTCAGGCATCAATCATGGAGAAAATACATCAACAAATGTTTTGTATTCAGGAACGATGTCAGCGGCAGTAGAAGGAGCTATGGAAAATATTCCTTCAATCGGTTTTTCGTTGGCAAATTTCGATTCTGATGCTGATTTTTCAGGTGCTCAAAAGATTGCAAGACAAGTGATACCAATGGCTTTGGAAGGAGAGTTTCCTGACCATGTTTGTTTGAATGTCAATGTCCCAAATCTACCCGCAGAAGAAATTAAAGGATTGAAAGTTTGTCGACAAGCACATGCGTTTTGGGCAGATCGTTTTGACAAACGTTTGGATCAATTTGGAAAACCCTACTATTGGTTGACAGGAGAGTTTTCGAACGAAGACAGGGGAGAAGATACAGATTTAATGGCGTTGGAACAGGGGTATGCGAGTATTGTTCCAACACAATTTGATATGACAGCTTATAAAACGATTGAACATTTTAAAAAGTGGATTAAATGAATTTAAGAAATTGGTCAAAAGCACATACGAAAGGATTAATTGTCGGTATAGTTTCTCCTTTAATTTTTATACCTCTAGTAATAGTTTTATTGGGTTGGGCACAGAATTTTGATTTTACAAGGCTATGGTCAAAATTTACGCATGATCAAATGGTGCGCAGTAAAATGATGTCTTTGGCAATTATTTCAAATCTTATTTGGTTTTATTTATCCTTGAATAGAGAAAAATATGGATTTGCAATGGGTGTAATCATTGGATCAATCTGTTTCTTGCCTTACATTTTATATGTAAATTTCTTTGCATAAACTATGGCATCGAAAAAACTAAAATTCTACGTTATTGCAGGTGAAGCTTCTGGTGATTTACACGGAAGTAACCTCATTAAAGCCTTGCGCATAGAAAATAATGAACTTGAATTCAGAAGTTGGGGTGGAGATAAAATGCAAGCAGAAGGTGGAAATGTTGTGAAACATATTCGCGAATTAGCATTTATGGGATTCATTGAAGTGATCGCCAATCTTCGAACTATTTTGCGAAATATTAAAGTTTGTAAAGCAGATATTGAAGCATTTCATCCAGATGCTATTATTCTAATCGATTATCCTGGATTCAACCTTCGCATTGCAGAATGGGCAAAAGAAAAAGGAATCAAAGTCATTTACTACATTTCACCTCAGGTTTGGGCGTGGAAGCAATCACGTGTACACAAAATCAAGCGTTGCGTAGATCACATGTATGTAATTCTTCCTTTTGAAAAAGAGTTTTATGCAAAATTTGATTATGCGGTAGAATATCTTGGTCATCCACTGTTAGACGCAATTGACAATTTTAAAGCAGATCAACTTTCGAAAGAAGAATTTTATTCAAACTACAATTTAAACGATAAGCCAATAATCGCCATTTTGCCAGGAAGCAGAAAACAAGAGGTTTCCGTAAAGTTGCCGATTATGCTTGAGGCAGTGAAGTACTACACGAATTACCAAATTGTTGTAGCTGGTGCACCGAGTTTAGATCTTGAATTCTATTCAACCTTGAAAAGTGATGACGTGAAAATAATTCACGGTAAAACCTATGATTTGTTATCGTTTGCTGAAGCTGCAATTGTAACATCTGGAACTGCAACTTTAGAAACTGCATTGTTAGGAATTCCGGAAGTTGTATGTTATAAAGGATCCGAAATATCTTATCGCATAGCAAAACGACTGATCAAAATCAAATACATTTCCTTGGTTAATTTGATCATGGATCGAGAAGTTGTTAAAGAATTAATTCAACATGAATGTAATTCTACGAATATTCAGCTAGAATTGGATAAAATTTTGCTTGGAGGAAATTCACGAAATAAAATGCTTGAAGATTTTACAGAATTAAAAAATAAATTGGGAGCCGGAGGCGCAAGCAGAAATGTTGCACAATCCTTGTTGAAAACTATTCTACCTTAGGGCAAATATCCTTTTTGTAACAATTAATTTTGTAATGTGAGGTATGCAGTCACATTTCTATTTTTCACTCTTATTTGGACAGTAAATGCCCAGCAGTTGCGTATTGGCGTGTTGCGTGATTATTCGGTGAAACGTATTTCATTTTCCTATAACGATGGTAGTTATTCTATTGTAGCCGATACAAATGATTTCGGAGCAATTTTACCCAATGAATTTGTGGATTTGTTGTATGAAGGCGGTAAAGTAAAACTCAAAAAAGGAGTAACCGAATTGGGTCTTTTCGATAAGGTATATTTAATCCAAACTACTCCAACTACTTCAATTGTTCTGAATGCTAAAACACCTGTTGTAAAAGCAAGAAAATACGAAGATGATTTTGAGATTTCTGCAAATTCGAAAGATCTGACAATCGTTAATTTAGTGGATATCGATAACTATTTGGCGGGCGTTGTGGAATCTGAAGGAGGAGGAGGAAGACATATTGAATATTATAAAGTTCAGGCCTTAATGAGTCGAACATATGTCTTGAAATACTTGGG
>JBDKHH010000017.1:0-2683 GCA_039797785.1 Bacteroidota bacterium
AACCTTGTGAAATTGGAAGAGTTACACCTGTTGCACTTTGAATTGTTACATAATTCGTTTTTGTTTCGACATCCGAACCAAATCCATTCGTTGCTGTTAACGTAATTGTGTTTGTTCCTGCAGTATTAAATGTTACTGTTGGGTTTTGGGCTGTTGAGGTTGCTGGAGTTGCTCCTGCACCAAAGTTCCATGACCAACTAGTGGCGTTTGTTGAAAGGTCCGTAAATGTGACAGTTGATCCAGCACAAATAGTTAGCGGAGTTCCAGAAAAATTCGCAACAGGTGGAGTTGCAACTGCCGTAGCGTTCAATTGGAAGTTATACGTTCCTTCGTCACAATCATTTGTTGTAAATGAAACGTTTCCAGTAAAGGTTCCAGCTGCAGCAGAATTAAAAATCACACTAAATGTAGTAGTAGCACCAGCGGCAACAGTTGTAGTTCCAAAAGAAGAACCTAATGTATAGTTCGCACCTGTTACAGTTATTGGTGCTGTAAGCGTTAAATTAGAAGTACCTGTATTTGTAATAGTGAAAGTTGCTGTTGTTGGCGCACCAGCTAAAACTGATCCATAGTTATAATAACCACCGTCCAACACATCTGTTGTTCCTTGAGTTAATTCAATTTCACCAGGAGTAGTTGCGTTGAATTTGAAGTTATCAATGAATATGTTATTTCCATTTGCTGCAACTGCGCGGAATCTAAATTTAACATTTGAAGATGTTCCAGTCACAAAAGAAAGCAAACTGACAGTTTCATTTCTCCAATCTGCTGCAGCCGTTGGATACCAATCTGATGTAGTTAAAGTTGCACTTGTTGCTAAGGTTGCACCACTTTTATTAAAGATTGGAGTCGGATTCCATGTAAGACCACAATCTGTAGAAATATCAACAAATAATTGCTCATTCGTTCCTGCGGTTCTTCTTCTATAAGCAACATCAAATTGAATATTTGCTGCTGTTGCGTTACACGGTAAAATGAAAATTGGTGAAATCAATGATTCAGTTTGAGCAGTTGAATTTCCAAAACAAGGAACTTGTGCAATGTTGTTTGCGAATACACCTGTTGAAGAAACTCCTGACGCTCCAATCCAGTAATAACAATCAGAACCACCGTTCGTTACTTGCCATCTTACATCTGGTGGAAATGTTTGTCCATCAAAGTTCTCTGTAAAGGGTGCCATTTCTCCATTTGAAATGACAAAGTCAATAGCTGAAGTATCATAAGCTGTTGCAGGATCGGCAATACCATTTGGCAAAGTTGACCATGCTTTAAAATTGTGCATGCCTAAAGTAGAAGTAAATGCAGGTACAGTTACGTTTGCTGTTGCACCAGGAGCAATTGTTCCTGTCCAGCCAAAAGTAGTTACCGTACCATTGTCAATTTTATATGAAATAGTGGCCGAAGTTAAGTTGTTTGAACCTCTATTTTTAAGAACAACCGTTGGAATTAAACTTCCAGGACAATTATCTCCTTTTGGATTCACAATATCCACTACTGAAGCATCAGAAGGATTTGGAGGCGTGCATGCGTCAGAGTTTATTAAATTAACGCGTAATGGACTACTTTCCAATACTGTGCGCATACGCATTTTTTGATCATACGTAAAAATGTTCATACACATATCATCCGTATAATCCATATAATTTTCAATCATATCAACTCCAGCATCTGGTGCAGCAGTACATGAATTTGTTCCTGCTGGGCAGCCAAAATTTGCCGCTGCAGCTTCTGGTGTATCATTACAATAATCATCCACTGTACATCCACCATCACCCCAAATGTGACGTAAACCTAACCAGTGACCAATTTCATGAGTAGCTGTTCTTCCTTCGTTGTATGGTCCAGCGAATCCAGTTATAGCACTTTTACCTATTGAACTATATAAGAAAACAACACCGTCTGTAGCTACTGCTGGTGCTGTACATCCCATTCCACCTAATGGAGATTGAGGAAACTGTGCGTATCCCAAGATCCCTCCAGAAATATTACATAACCAAATATTCATGTATTTATTCGGATCCCAACCTCTTGTTGCCGTAGGTACGCCACCATTATATGTCCATGTTTTAATAGTTGCATCAATAAATGCAGTAGAAAAAGGTGGAGCAGTTGCGGTAATTGTAGTTGACAATATACGGTTTACCCCTGGCTCACCAACAGGAAATGCAGAACCATCAGGTCTGCGCTGTGCTAAACAAAATTCAATTTTAGTATCAGCACCAACTGGATTTGTATTCCATCCATTGGTACCTATCATTTTTCTAAAATCTTCATTCAATACATCAATTTGAGATTGAATTGCAGCGAATGAAACATTTGTTCCAGTTCCTACCGCTTCTCCACTGTGAATGACATGCACTACAACAGGAATGTAATAAACACCCCCAATAATTTTTGATTGTGCATTATTTTGCATTTCACCACTCAACCATGTTTCAAAATCTTCCTTTGAAGGTAAACTTGGGTTGTTTGCACGCAAGACAGAATCCATTTCATCTGTATAACAGCGAATTGGAGCTTGAGCAAAAGAAAATTGAAAGAAAAAAGTAAATAACAAGAAAAGACAGAAGGTCACCCTTCCAATCGTAGTCGTTCGTCTCATAATTTTATAATTTAGCAAGCCGAACTTACAAAAAAATTAAACTCAAGAAACAAAAAATGTTATTTTTTTATGAAATTTTCG
>JBDKHH010000018.1:0-3551 GCA_039797785.1 Bacteroidota bacterium
TGGGAATATGTTCCACTTGGACCTTTCTTAGCGAAGAACTTTGCGTCGTCAATTTCTGCTTGGATTGTAACATTGGATGCTCTTGAGCCTTTCAAAGTAGCAACTCCTGCGCAAGAACCAGAAGTATTGAGTTACTTGAAATATGATGGATTAAAATCGTATGATATCAATCTTGAAGTGGCGATTCTTCCAGAAAACAATATAGAAACTGTTATCAGCCGTTCAAACTTCAAATACATGTATTGGAACATGGCGCAACAATTAGCACATCACACAGTAAATGGTTGTAATGTTCGTTGTGGCGATTTAATGGGTTCTGGTACAATTTCAGGTCCAACAGAAGATTCTTATGGATCAATGTTAGAATTGGCTTGGAAAGGAACAAAACCATTGAAAATGAACGATGGATCTGAACGCAAATTCATCCAAGATAATGATACCGTGATTATGAGAGGATTTAGTTCTAAAGATGGTGTTCGAATTGGATTTGGCGAAGTTTCTTCTAAGGTTTTACCTGCGAAATAATTGATTGATTATCCGTTTAGTGAATTAGATGGCTAATACTTATTCACAGATATACATACAAGTTGTCTTTTCGGTAAAAGGAAGGCAAAGTCTTATTTTGTCAAATTGGAAAGATGAGTTGCACAAATATATTTGTGGTATCGTAAGTGGAAAAAAGCAAAAAGTTTTAGCTATCGGAGGTGTTGCTGATCATATTCACATTTTGATAAGTATAAATCCATCTGTTTCAATATCTGATTTAGTGAAAGATATCAAAGCAAATTCTTCACGGTGGATAAATGAACGTTCTTTTGTTAAAGGGAAATTTCAATGGCAAGAAGGATTTGGAGCTTTTTCATATTCTTTCAAAGAAATTGATACAGTAGTGAAATACATTAATAATCAAGAAAAACATCATCAAAAGAAAACATTTAAAGATGAGTATTTGGAATTTTTGGATAATTTCAAAGTTGAATTTGATGAAAAATACGTTTTTGAGTGGATTGAATGATGCCACCCCTACGGGGTTTATTATCATTTTTTCCAAGTTGAGTTATTAAAATGTCACCCTTACAGGGTTCAAACAGCTCCGTAGGAGTTCAAAAAAATAACAGCTCCGTAGGAGCGAAACAATAATAGCTCCGTAGGAGCGTAAAAAATGTAGCTCCGTAGGTGCGGCATTATAAATACACCAAATGTTAGGATAATAAGGTTAACAATATATGTCACAAACAAAAAAGGTTTTCACCGAAGCGGAATTAGAGCAAGAACGCAAAGAAATTTTGAATGCGTTTAAAGGTTTGTTGCGTGCAGCGAAAAATCGTTCACGCGAAGATACACGCATGATTCGTAAAGCATTTGATGTTGCTGTTGAGGCACACAAAGACATGCGCCGCAAATCGGGAGAACCTTATATCTATCATCCAATTGCCGTTGCACGAATTTGTGCTGAAGAAATGGGCTTGGGTGCAACCGCTATCACCTGCGCTTTGTTGCATGATACTGTTGAAGATACACATATAACCTTACAAGATGTTGAAGATTTATTCGGACCAAAAGTTCGTTTGATCATCGATGGATTGACTAAGATTCCTGAAGTATTTGATGAAAATGCATCAATTCAAGCAGAGAATTTTCGTAAAATGATTTTGACAATTTCGGATGATATTCGAGTTGTTTTAATCAAGTTGGCAGATCGCTTACACAACATGCGTACGCTTGGAAGTATGCGTGCTGACAAACAATTGAAAATTGCTTCGGAAACGAAATTTTTATACGCTCCACTTGCGCATCGTTTAGGCTTATATTCCATCAAAAGTGAGTTGGAAGATTTGGCGATGATGTACAGCGAATCGGATGTCTATAAAAATATTGAAACGAATTTGAAATCCACTCAGGATGTACGAAATCGCTTTATTCGACGTTTTGTTCAGCCAATTAAAGAAGCCCTTTTACACGAAGGCTACGTGTTTGATATAAAAGCGCGAACAAAATCTATTTCCTCAATTTGGCGTAAAATGCACACAAAAGATATTCCTTTCGAGGAAGTCTATGATGTGTTTGCAATTCGAATTATTGTCGATACACCGCAAGAATTAGAAAAACCAGATTGTTGGAGAATTTATAGTATTGTTACTGATTTTTATCAGCCGAGTCCGGACCGTTTACGCGATTGGATTTCTACGCCAAGAGCAAATGGTTATGAGTCATTGCATACAACGGTGATGTCGCCAAGCGGAAAATGGGTGGAAGTGCAAATTCGTTCAAAACGCATGGATGAAATTGCTGAGAAAGGATTAGCTGCGCATTACAAATACAAGGAATCAAATTCTGAAGAAAGTAAATTCGACCGTTGGATTGCTGAAATTCGTGATTTATTAGAGAATCCAGACTCCAATGCGATGGACTTTGTGAATGAGTTCAAAGCGAATTTGTTTTCAGATGAAATATACGTATTTACACCAAAAGGAGAATTGAGAGTTTTGCCAAATGGTTCGACTATTCTTGATTTTGCCTACGACATTCATACCGATATTGGAGATAAATGTATTGGAGCAAAGGTGAATAATCGTTTGGTTCCTTTGAGTTATCAATTGCTGAATGGCGATCAGTTGGAAATCATTACCTCTTCAAAACAAAAACCAAATGAAGAATGGTTGCGTTTTGTGATTTCAGCTCGAGCGAAGCAAAAAATTAAATCATCCTTGAACGAAGAGCGTAAAGCTATCGCACAAGATGGTCGTGAGATTTTGGAACGCAAATTCAAGCAACACAACATTAAATTTACGTCAGATAACATTGCTTTTCTTGAGAAATTCTATGGAATGCCATCGGGAACAGAATTGTATTTTAGAATCGCAAAAGGGAAAATTGATTTAGCCAAATTGCGTGATATTGATTGTGTTCATGGTGTCTTGCAAGCAGAGAAAAAAGCCGTTGTTGCCAAAATGGATAAACATGAAAAGGATGTTTACAAAAAGGTTGACAAGAAAGAGGATGTAATTATTATTGGTGAAGATTTCAAAAATATCCAATACCAAATGGCGCGTTGTTGTAATCCAATTCCTGGCGATGAGGTTTTTGGATTTATTACAATCAATGAAGGAATCAAAATTCACCGAAATAATTGCCCGAATGCGGAACATTTGATGTCAAAAATGAACTATCGTTGTATCAAAGCACGCTGGCAATCGAAAAAATTGGAAGAACGTATTGCAGCGATTCGAATCAATGGAATTGATAACATCGGTTTGGTGAATCGTTTGACGGAAATTATCTCAAAACAACACAATGTCAATATGAAATCAATCTCGTTCGAAACGGAAGATGGAATTTTTGAAGGGCGCATCAAAGTGTTGGTTTACGATACAGAACACTTGGAACAATTGATGAGTAAATTCGAGCAAGTTGAAGGTGTTCAGCGTGTAACACGTTGGGATACTGAAGAAGAGATTGCGAATTAATGCACGATTTCCATCCACGTTTTAGGACGTAAAAATGGATTCCATTCGAAATTGGAAATAAACTGTTCTTCTTTATTGATTTTA
>JBDKHH010000019.1:0-8333 GCA_039797785.1 Bacteroidota bacterium
ATTCCATTCACAGTGTTGATCGACAAAGAAGGAAAAATCATTCGTACAAACTTACGTGGAGCTGAATTAGAGGCTGAATTAAAACGAATCTTCGGACACTAATTTATGTCGGACCAACAAGCAAAAAAAGTTTATTTCGCATCAGATTTTCATTTGGGAGTTCCCACGTATGAGAAGAGTTTAGAGCGCGAAAAGAAAATTGTTGCTTGGTTGAATCACATTGAGCCGACAGCCTTAGAAATTTTTCTTGTTGGCGATATTTTCGATTTTTGGTTTGAATACAAACACGCAATTCCAAAAGGTTTTGTGCGCTTACAAGGTAAAATCGCTGAATTAACCGACAAAGGAATTCCAGTGCACGTTTTCACGGGCAATCACGACATGTGGATTTTCGATTACCTTCCAAAGGAATTGGGATTCACCCTGCATCGCACGCCTGTTGTACGCGAGTTTTTCGGTAAAAAAGTATTCATTGGTCACGGTGATGGTTTAGGTCCCGGAGACAAAGGCTATAAGTTCCTCAAGAAAGTATTTGAGAATAAATTTTGTCAGTGGTGTTTTGCACGCCTCCACCCTAACTTCGGTTTGGGCTTAGCAAATTTTTCATCCAGAACGAGTAGAGCAAAAACGGGCAACGACGACGAAGTGTTCAACGGAAAAGAAAATGAGTGGTTGTATGTCTTCTGCAACGAATACTTGGAAAAAGAACACATCGATTTGTTCGTCTTTGGTCACCGTCATTTACCCTTAAACATTGAGCTTGACAAGAATTCGCGCTACATCAACTTAGGTGATTGGTTGCGTTATTTCACGTATTTGGAGTTTGATGGAGGGGATTATTCGGAGTTGAAGACTTGGGATGCGTAATTCGGACTTCGAGAGCCTCAGTCCTCGGAACATGCCTGCCTGTCCTGGCCTAAAGCGCAGACAGGGAACATCTTAGAGTTAATATTATTTGCAATCAATAATCGAAAGCTTTACCATTATCATTTATCGTTATTGAGATTTCGACTTTTTTTCTAGACGTGTGTTGGCAGAAGTTCATTTTAACTACAATTGAAAGCGGCAGTAAACTCCATTTCTTTATTAATGAATATTTGAATTATTCCATCGTCACCAAACGAATATGGTAAATTATCATTTGAAACAAATTGAAAAAGTAATTCCATATTTTCTCCTGTATCTTCATCTTTTGGATATCGCTCATCTTGTTCCCAATAAGGCCAACCAAAAAGTTTGTCTTTTCGAATACATAATCCTTCGCTTCTTTCCTGCATTAACCAATCTACGTCATCTTCAATGTCAATTTCTTTATCTAAATTCCAATGCTCTTCATGGTGAGGATAGTCAATAATTTTTTCCCATTCTAAGATTTGTTTTTCTTGAATTGGATTAATGATTTCACATGTTATTTTTTTTGACTCTCCTTCAATTTCTATTAAACGTGATAAACTTTCAAAATCTTCACGACAATAAAAAATTTGAACTACGCAGTCTTTCTTAAATTCTATTTCTGGAATTTCATTCGTGTTTAATTGTAAAAACAATTCCATTTGTTTATTACAAATTGGGCAAGTTTCCCAGTCTTTCTCACTACGTAAATAGGGGAATCCACCAAATTTTGAATTATTAGAAAAGGTGTTTTCGGAAAGGACGACTTTAGGTAAATAGGTCGTCTTTTTATATTTATTCAAACGGTCAATTGTTGCCGAATATTTTTGATCTAATGTCATTCTTAATATTTCTGATTATTTACGTTAATATCGGTCGAGTTTATTTCTGCTAACGTTTCGAGGCTATGCGCCGTTCCGACTTTGACACATAAACGCTTAACCGAAGTTTAAGTTTTCTAATTTAAATAATCTTATGTTTCGAATTAGGTTTTGAGGCATGTATCCAAACCAGTGTTATAGCTAGTTTCATCTTTAATAATCGATATCATGTGTTTTGCAATACCATTTTTTTATACAACAGCCATTTTGAATATATACAGCTTTTCTATATTTAATTGGAATATTTTGATTCAAATCATTTTTAACTTCACTTTCTATTTGGTCATATGGTTTATAGAATATGTCCGCAGCACGAAATACTTCACAAAATTGATTATGATTTGGACAATCGTTATATGATTTTTGAAAACACTCAATTTCTTTAATCTCAAAATTTAATTTTAACGTATCGCTTTCTAAATCAAAATCTCTAATTGTATCATTTATTGTGCATTGTGACATCCCGACAATATATTTTACGTTCTTGATTTCTTGATTTTGGGTAATTCTAAATATTCCATCTAAATCTGTTGTATTTCCACAAATAATCCGATCATTAGAATCAATAAATACTACTTTGAGTAATGGTATTGCCTTAGCATTAAACATAGCAATTCCTATCACATTTCTATTTTGTGAAAATGAATAAAAATTCATCAGAAATATTGCTATCAATACTGTGTACTTCATAATTAGCTATAACTTAAATATTCCCGCCACAAACTTTCGACCATCCAACAATTTTCTACAGACAAACGAACAATTTTAGCGTGTTATTCCTTTTCCCTTCAACAACTTTAACAGAACCTAGGTTTGTGTGTTGTTGGTAGGATTGTGTTACGAATGTAGAAAAAATTTGAATTCGATTTTGAAATCGTTTGGGATTGTTTTATTCACCAAAATACCGGCTCTTTTGCAGATCGTATATTAAGTGCATTCATTGATTTTCTTGATTAGTGCAGTTGCAAGTTTATCATCAATATTGTCTGATACAAATTCTTTTAAAGAAATGACCTCTAAACTTTTTTCTTTTACCTTTATTATTGAAGGATTATGTAGTTGAATTCTTTTGTCAATATTCATCAACTCAATCACATGCCTCATTTTTAAATCCCCTCTAATTTTGGGACCTTCATAATATACTTGATAAATTGATGCATTTATAAATGGGATTATTTTCGATTTCACCTCGTTTTGGATCTTTTGCTTTGCAGGGTAAAATAAGATAGTTTTATTATAGTTTCTTTTTAGCCAACTGTCTAACTCCTTTCTAAAATGCAGTTCATTAATTAATCTTAACAACGCCCCAAGAATGAAAAGTGCACCGATAATGATTCTAAACCAACTTAAATTCAATACTCCCCAATAGAATATTGTACCTCCAATGGAAGCGAAAATGATGAAATAAATTAATATTCGCGCTAGATGGCTGATATGCATAGTTAATATCTTCTAATAAACATATTTGTCGGTCTATAATCTCTAAAGTAAATAATCAAATAATCACCGGATCCTGTTTCTTTAAGTTCTTCCTCTGAACCTACAGTTAATAAAATTTGGAAGTGCTTTGATAAATAATTTGTTATAGGCTCTGTCTCTGGATAATCATACAAGTCTGGATTAATTTTCAACAACGAGTTTCCCTTTTCTTTTGTGAAATAGACATACTCAACAATGTTTTCCTTGACCCCAATCCAAACATCTTTATCATTAGTTAATCGGTATTCTATACTATTGTTATCAATGTAACTTGAAACAATACCATTTTTGATAAGCACTTCAATATTATCTCCTAGTTTAATATTGGGGAGATTATAATCATTATTCCACTTAAAGTATCGCTTTTCTACTAACATTGTCAATTATGAATAACGGGTTGCTGCCTGGCGCAGGCCCGACTTTTTAAATAAATTATTGAACCGAAGTTAAATTATTTTCTTTTATAAAAACCATTTTTAGAAGAAAGAGCTGAGGCATACAGCTAGCCCCATTTTATAGAGAGTTTATATTTCATAAAAGTTACATTCTGAAAAATTACCTATTTAAATAAGTCATTAACTCTTTTTACTATCCTTTTTTTATTTCTTGTATTCAAATTTGGTGACAAGCCATTTAAGATATCTTCGTCAACGTTACAATCTTTACACAACATAGGATTATAAACAGCTCGAACGGAGTAAAAATCAATTAAAATAAGCTCTTTTGGATTTTCATTAAAATATAACACATCTCCGCTCAAGTAGTATCCAGTATCTAATTCTGAATATTTCATTTTCCAAATAGAATCTAATTCAACAAGTTTTAGATCGTTTTTCATTGAATCTATAATTTTATAATATTGCTCTGTATTTTTAACATCTATGGGACCTATTTCGCTCGTCTTTGGATTAACACCATATTTAGGCACACAATTACTAAAGGAGACAAATAAACTGAGAAAAAAAAAATTGATAATTGTTTTTATTGTCATAATTTCATTTTTTTTAAACTATTGGTGTTGAACCATCTTTACAACATATAATTAAGCTAGACAAACCTAAATATACACTGATGGCTGGTGAACCGTTACATTTTATTACCATCTATTTGTTTCTCTATAACTTAAATATAACCGCCCCAACCTTTCGCTTCTCCAACAAATTTCGACAGACAACCAAACAATCGCAGCGCGTTATTCCTTTTCCCTTCAATAACTTTAACAGAACCTAGATTTGTGTGTTGTTGGTAGGAATGTGTTACGAATGTAGAAAAAAAATGAATTCGATTGTGAAATCGTTTGGTTTGTTGTTATGAATTAGGAATTAAGGGTTGGCGGTGGATGGCTGTGTTGATACTAGCGTTTCCTTAATTCAATAGTTTATATTATTCGAAAGGACAATTATCAAAGAGCTAATGCAGCTTGAATGACGAAATATTTGTAAGGATATAATATGACTTTATTTTTTATTTGTAAATATATATTCTTACTTTTGAATTAGTATAGTCAATCAATAGTCTGACAAATGAAAAAAAATAAACTTCAAATAGAACAGTTAAGTCAAAAGATAAAAGCTTTTCAATCATTGGATGAAGTAATTCGTCCTTCAATTGGATGGGTTAAAACGATACGTACCTCACTTGGAATGTCCTTGGAACAACTTGGTTCAAAGCTAGGAATAACGAAACAAAGCGTTCAAAGCATTGAAAAAAGGGAAGCGGATGGATCGATTACAGTTAAAGCACTTGAAGAAATTGCATCAAGTCTTGAAATGAAACTTGTATATGGCTTTGTTCCCCTAGACGGAAGTATCGAGAAAATGATTGAAAAAAAGGCGAAAATGCTTGCTATTGAAATTGTAAAACGCACTTCGAATAACATGAAGCTTGAAGATCAAGAGAACTCTCCTAGCAGAATTCAGAAAGCGATTGATGAACGTACCAAAGAAATTATTGATCAAATGCCAAAAAAATTATGGGATTAAATCTTGATTTCACAAGCGGACAAACTCCTCTTGAAGAAGAGGAAATCGTTGGCTTAAAAATTCTCACAATTAACACAAAAGCTGAACTTGATGAATTCGAACAAAAAAATATCGAGGAAGCTTTACTATGGACGATTGGTACAAAAATAAGAGTCGACAAATTACTTTCAGAAACATTCATTAAAACACTTCACAAACGCATGTATGGAGAAGTATGGAATTGGGCTGGAACCTTTCGACGTAGCGAAAAAAATATTGGTATTAATTATTGGAAAATACCAACTGAACTAAAAATCTTATTAGATGACACTAAGTTCTGGATTGAAAACAAAACATATCCAGAAGACGAAATCGCACTGCGTTTCAAGCATGCACTCGTCAGCATTCATTGTTTCCCCAACGGAAATGGAAGACATAGCAGAATAATGGCTGATCTACTCGTTGAAAAAATATTCAAACGTTCACTTTTTACTTGGGGACAATCGAATTCACTTTTATCGAATGAAAGTAATGTTCGCATGAACTATTTAAACGCGCTAAAAAAAGCAGACAAAGGAGATTTTAACACCTTAATTAACTTTGCTCGTTCTTGATTTTACACCAATTGTTTTTCATATTACAATGGTAAATGCCGATGTTATACGATGTGATTTTTAATTTTAACCCATAGATTTCAAGTATAATGCCGATGTAATATGAAAATAGTACAATGAGGTTTCACCAAAATTGGACTATATTGAATGTGCTGTCGGTATTATTTTCTAATAATCCACCTTTCCCCCATTCCTAAAACTGAATTTTGTACACCACGTTCGGGAAGAAACCGAGTTGGTAAGTTGTGCTGATGCTTTTTGATTTATTGTCGTAGCTTTGTGAGAAGACATTTTTATGGTTGGTTACGTTTTGTAAATCCAACGAGAAGGTTTGGGCTACTTTGCGCTTAGAACTGTTTAAGGTGAAGCCTGCCTTGAAATCCAAGCGGTAATAATTCGCATAATAACTTGAATTCACGTCGCTTGAAAGTACTTCATGTCCTGTTGCAATGGAAGCAGTTAAATCAATTGGTGTATAAGCTCTTCCTCCTGCATTCGTGAATTTCAAATCCAAGGCAAAACGGTTTCGCTTGTCTTTCCCCATTTTCCATTCTTTACCAGCCAACACATTGTACACATATTTTCCTTTGAATGCGGTATTTCGCTCAACGCCGTCACTTCCAACATACATGGATTCATATACTGAAGCCGTTGCCAATCCGTAATAACCTTTGCTGAAGAACTTTTCGATTGTCAATTCAATTCCGTAGTTCGTTCCTGTTCCCGTGTTTACTAAACTATCCGTTAAATCTGTTTTGAAGGTTGAACCAGTATTCAACATGGAATAACTGCCAGAATAACTTGTGACCGGAACGTTGTAAATGGATTGGTAATAGACTTCCGTTTTTATGCGCCAATCATTGAAGGGTTGAAGGTTGTAGCCTAACACAAAATGATGACTTTTCGTGAAACCTAAATCTTGATTGTTGTAAACGGTATCGCCCAAACTGTTAACCGATTCAAGGAAATACATATTGATTGGTTGCAATTGTGAATGCAAGCCGTAACCGAAGTTGAAACTACTTTTTGCCGTAGCATTGTAAACAATTCCCAATCGTGGCTCAACTGCACTTGAATTGTTCAACATGAAATACTGTGAATGAAGGCCAGCATTCAAGGTCAATTTGTTCGAAATGGAATATTTCAAATGCGCATAAGCTTGTAGTAAATTGGTGCTACTTTGTGAATCCCAAATCTGTTTTTCAGGTGTGAAAATATTGTCTCTCGTCTTGTAATATAAATCCACACCCATGATTTCATCCTGAAAACCAACTTTCAAGAACAGGCGCGAATTGATTTTTAAGTTGTAATTGCTACTCAAAAAATACGTTGTCTTTGCGACATTGCTTGTTTCACGTACAAAACTGCTATCCGCCATTTGATCATAGGCATAACCTGTTTGGTCAGTTGAGGCGTAATTCACACCAACCGTTGTTGACAGATACGATTTAGCATTCAATTGTTTGAAATGATTCACTCCACCAATTCCAATTTTACTTGCAAAATCAACTTGATTTCCACCTCCGTATAACGAATTTCCAGCACCTCCTCCAATGTTTATGGTACTCGTTGCTAATATTCCAAACATTGAAAATTTACCAAATTTCGTTGTTCCACTGTTTAATTTAAACGATAAATCTTGGTAGGTTGGCGTTGCTGTCGTTCCGATATCTACTCCAACTGCTTGTGCAATTCCAGCCAACGAATAGCGATAGCCAACCAAATACGATGCGTCACTTTTTTTGCTAAAAGGTCCTTCTGTTGTTAATTCCAAACCAGTAATCACACCCGCTTGCAAGGTTGTTTCTCGTTTTTTATTGTTCCCAGAACGAAAACCTAAATCAAACACTCCTGACGTTGCATTTCCATATTCAGAAGGAAAAGCGGACGTGAAAAAGTCTGAATTCTTTAATAAATTGGTATTGACTGCGCTCACTGCTCCACCTGTTGTTCCTACTGAAGCAAAATGGTTTGGATTTGTCACACTCATTCCATCGATTCTCCACAAAACTCCAACAGGTGAATTTCCGCGAATTACAATGTCATTACGGCTATCATCAGGAGCACTCACACCAGCAAAATTAGCAGCTAAACGTGCAGGATCACTTCTTCCACCAGCATAACGGTTAACTTCTTCCATGGAGAACGTACGGGCACTAACAGTCGCCAATTTGTTCACGGTTCCGCTTTTATTACTTCCTTTTACAGTGATTTCAGCCAATTGCTTTAACTCTTCTTCTAAGGTAACATCCAAGATGATTTCTTTTCCAGAGGTAACAACAACATTCGGAAGAATGGCCGTTTTATAACCAAAGTAGCTTACTTTAACTTCGTAGCGATCCGGTGGAATATTTTGTAAAGAATAATTTCCAAGAGAATCTGTTTGCGCGCCAACTTGCAAGGAAACGATTTGAACAGATGCACCAACTAATGGAGCTTGAGAATGTTTATCTACAATTGTCCCACGAATTATTTGGGTATTGTTTTGCGAAAAGCACAGGCTTGGT